>VGJH01000073.1 GCA_016867505.1 Candidatus Bathyarchaeota archaeon | reverse complement strand
TTGTTGGAGGAAGAACTTGTCGAAGGACTCCATGGATATTGATTTATTGTTTTGATCTTTAAGTTTAACTGGGGTGAGTAAAAACTAGGTTATTCGGAAATCTCATTATTATTAAAATTTTACAAAATTAAGTGAATTTAATAATTTCCTTTATGACCTCATCTATTGCTTGCTTGACTTTTTTAGTAGGCTCTTCACCTAAACTTATTGTGTCCTCTGCTTCGACTGCTAAAAGAATAATTTTTTTTGGAAGCTTATTTTGATAAAGTAACTGACCAAAGTTTATTGTTGAAACAAGGTCAACTCCATGACTATGAGTAATTATTGGAGGTTGTTGACCCCCTGAAAGATTGATTTTATAGATTGTTCCAGGCTCTCCATCAGCTTCAATCGCATCGATGATGAAAACTAAATCGTATCCTTCCATATATTCAAGAATTTCAATACTACCTAGACCAGCATCAACGGTATCAATTTCAGGTTTAATCTCCTTTATTTTTTTAATTACATGTAATCCAATTCCATCATCGGTTCTTAGAATATTTCCTATTCCGATTGCTAAAATACGCAAGAAGAGTTAACTCCTTTCTAATTTTTTGATTAATTGTTTTTTATTGTTATATATTTCAACTTTTAGGGGTCCAAATCCAGGTAATGTGTGAGTGCTGCATCCAAAGCAAGGATCATAAGCTCTGAAAGCCATCTCTACTTTATTTAAAAGCCCTTCATTAACATGCCCTTTTTTTATCATATTTTGTGCAGCGTCACGAACACTGATACATATATCAGCATAATTATTTGTAGTCGCAACAATCAGATTAGCACTTCTAACAATAGCTTCATCATCAAGTTTAAAATGGTGAATAAGTACACCACGAGCTGCTTCAACAACACCCACTCCTTCTCCTGGTTTTCCAATAGGATTTCTTAAATCAGTACCAGTAATTGATGGATCTTTAGATAACTCCAAAACTTTTTCTGAAGCATAAAGTAACTCAATAAGCCTAGCCCAATGAAACGCAAGTGTTGATTGGATTGGTTTTACTCCAAATGTCTTGAACATTCGTTTATACTCATAATCAGCCTGAGCTGTTGCCATTCCATCTGCAGCATTCAACCTTCCTAGTGGTCCCACCCTATATATGCCACTATTTGGACTTGCTTTGAGTCCATTCCATCCAATTTTCTTTAAATAAGTGAACTTGCTGTATGTCCAAGGCTCTACATGCTCTCCAATATGATCAAGATACTCTTTTGCTAAGAAACGATCAACCTCTTCTCCAGATTGGTCAGTTACTCGTAGAACGCCATCATAGAAGTTTACTTTATTATTCTTGTCTACTAGCCCCATATTGTATGAATCTAGTTTGTAACAATCGTTTTGTATTAGGTTAAAATACTCAGGATTACTTAAAACAACTTTATCAAACACATCTAAACTAAATTTAGCGAAGTCTACACTGCTTTTTGCCATTTCTTCTATGCTATTACGTTCTTCCTCATTCAGTCCTTTGCTAATGCCACCAGGTATTCCACATGTTGGGTGAGTGGCTTTACCACCGATAATTTCAGTGATTTTTTGACCATAAGCTCGGTGTTTTATAACTTGCTTCCCTACATCAAGTCCAACTTTTTTCAATACACCAAAAATATTCCTTTCTGAAGCAGGTGATTCTGGTCCCACAATAAAATCCGGTCCTCCGAGGAAATAGAAGTGGAGAATATGATCATAAATTATGTAACCAACGTACATTAATTCTCTGAGTTTTTTGGCAGTGTCAGTTGGTTCAACTCCAAAAGCATCATCTAAAGCTTTAGTCGCAGCGTAATGATGTGCAACAGGGCACACACCACAGATCCTAGGAGTGATTATTGGCATGTCTTCGGCTCGTCTGCCTTCACAAAATTTTTCGAATCCACGGAGTTCAGGTATCTGAAGATAAGCATTAGCGACATCTCCTTCTTCATTTAATAAAATGGTTATTTTACCATGCCCTTCAAGTCTAGTGATTGGATCTATGGTTATTGTTTTCATTTTTTATACCTCTTATTAATTATTGCTGAAGGTAATGCGTATTTGTAGAATGTTCCAAGCGGATCCTTGATCTGTGATGCTAGTTCATTCGCTGAATAGTTATCAGCTTTTTCATCCTCTATCCCTAAAACAGTGCTTAATGCGCTAATCATTGCGGCTCCTTGTTCTTCTGCATTAGGGCGGGGGCCTCCACATCCGGTACATGGCATGTTCGCTTGAAGGCATTTTGCATCACACCCTCCTCTAGTTGCAGGCCCCATGCAGATTATGCCCTGCTCTAAGAGACACTTTTCAGGAACTGGTGTGAATTCAATAATTCTTTTTATCTCTGTTATCCTCTTCTCTTCCTTCTTTCGTGGGCATTCGTCACATACCGCAGTCTCTGGTGCTAGGATACTGCCTTTCGGGGGAAGTGTGCCTGAAGCTATTGCTTCAACTGCATTAAAAATGATTTTAGGTGGAGGTGGGCACCCGGGTAGGTAATAATCAACTGCAACAATTTTATCAAGAGGCTTCACTTCATCAAAAAATATTGGGAGCTCTACCTCACCCTCAGCTAATTCTACTACCTGTGTTGGTTCAGATCCTGTAAGGTTTTTTGTTGAGGGGCTATTATGGTAAACCGTTTTAAAAATCTCTTGTGCATTAGACTCGTTAGCTAACCCAGGCACTCCACCAAGTTGTGCGCAGGCGCCGAAAGCAATTAGGGTCTTCGACTTGTTTCTTAACAATTCCGCCAGATGCTTTTGCTCCGAGTTACGGATAGCCCCATTAAAGAAGCAGACATCAATGTAGTTGTCAGGCATCGCTTCAACTTCTTTGTATTTAACATCCATAGCTACGGGCCAGAATAATATCTCAGCTATCTTCATTATCTCAAGGATCTTTTCATCTACATCAAGAACTGCGATTTCGCATCCACCACAGCTCGCTGCCCAGTAGAAGCCAAATTTTAATTTGTTTAAGATTAAGCCCCCTGCTTGGTCTTTAAAAACTCTGAATCAATTTTGTTGTGGGATAACCCGACATCTTCTCCAGATAAGCCTAGGCTGATTCCTAACAGTTGTGGGAGATGAATTATTGGTAAATCTGGTTTGTTCTCTTTCATTAATTGTGCTCTCTCGTAGGTTAGGTAACAGAAGGGACACGATGTAATTAGGGTTTCAGCATGTTTTTTTACTGTATTTATTTTATCTAATCCAATTGACCATGTTACGTCTTCTCTGATACCCATGATTGGTCCTCCGCAACACTCCATTTTTTCTGGGTAAGGCACACTGATGGCTCCCGTTGCTTCAATAATATTATCCATGGATGTTGGAGTATTTGGATCATCAAACCTCATAACATCTGATGGCCTCAGGAGGTGGCACCCATAATGGGTGGCTACTCTAAGATTCTTGTAGGGGTTAGTAACCGCTTTTTCTAGTTTATCGAGGCCATAATCTTCTTTTAAAGCTCTGATTAGGTGTTTAACCTCGATGGTTCCCCTGAATTCTCGTCCAATCTCCTTTAGAATTTTATTTACCTCGTCTAACTGCTTTTGATCCTGTTTCAGGGTAGCGTTAGCCTTGGTTAAAGTCTCAGTGCAGCCATTACATATTGTTAAGATGTTAAGACCCATTTCTTCAGCGATGCAGATGTTTCTAGCAGCCAAGCTGAGAGCAGTCACCTCGTCTAAGCTTTCCATATATGTTGTACCACAGCAACTTGACCCAAGCATATCAATCAATTCGACTCCGAGTCTTTCACATAGTTTCCTAGTAGCTTTTTCATAACCTGGAAGACGACCAAGAGTTGTGCATCCCACAAAGAAGGCGTATTTCATGACATCAACCTCCCCCAACTCTAGCAAGAATGCCTGTCCTCGTCATTATTGTGGAAATCTCTGAGAGTGAGGGCTCTGGAGCAGGTGGAAGGCCATCATCTTGCCTAAGCTCGTTCTCAAACTCACCTATCTCCATAATATAACCATGAAGAGGCAGGGAGGATACAATGTTTTTAATTGTAACATGAATTTTTCCCTCCAGAAACGCTGCCTGCCTAAGCGCTGATATTATCTCAGAGACATGAACCTGCTGTGGGCAACGCTCATAACACGTGTAGCATCCAGCGCATAGCCACAAAAGATCCTTTGAAAATAGCCTTTCCTTTTGCCCATACATTGCTAACCTAGCAATATTTCTTGGACGAAATTCTTGTATACGTCGAGCCACTGGGCAATCGTTGGTGCAGGAGCCACACTGATAACAGAGCATAAGCCGTTCAGCCCCATGGTTCTTCAATAGGGAGTCTCTGAAGACCCTTGATTCGGAGTTAACTATTATTTCAGTCATTCATTCGCCTCCTGCTTCATGGGACTAGGACCAAGTTTCCTAATATCCTCAGTCATTTCTTTGACTGTTTTCGAGAACTTTTCACCTTCAGCTGCACTAATCCATTCAAGGCGGAGTCTTTCAGGTTCAAGACCTAACTGCGTTAACAGGTTTTTCAATACAGCGACACGGCGTTCTGCTTTGAAGTTTCCTGATATGTAGTGACAGTCGTTTGGAGTGTGACAGCCAGCGATCAGAACGCCATCTACCCCATTTTTGAAGGCTTTAAGAATAAAGCTAGGATGAACCCTTCCACTACACATTACTCGGATGACTCGGATGTTTGGTGGGTACTGGAACCTGCTAACTCCAGCAAGGTCCGCGCCAGCGTAACTACACCAGTTGCAAAGAAAACCAATAATTTTAGGGTTGTATTCGCTCATGGTTTTATCTCCTCAAGGGCGGCTTTTACCTGACTAAGAATTTCTTTATCAGTGAAGTGACCTATTGTGATAGCACCGCTGGGGCAAGTAGCAGCACATACTCCACATCCTTTGCAAACCTCGCTTATGATGTGGCTGTGAACGGTATCCCCTTCTTTTATCATCTCTATTGCTTTGAACTCGCAGACAGCTGCACATATCTGGCACCCACTACACGCGTCTTCGTTGACGCTGGCAATTGCTCCTTCCGCTTCGAGGGAGGGATGACTGAGAACGGTCAGCGCCCTAGCAGCAGCTCCAGAGGCTTGACTGATGCATTCATCAATTGTTTTAGGGCTATGAGCTAAGCCACATAGAAAAACCCCTTCTGTAGCGAAGTCGATTGGTCGAAGCTTCATATGCGCCTCCAGGAAGAAGCCATCTTTATTGATTGGAACCTTTAACATTCCAGCGATTTTCCTGTTATCGGGAGAAGGGAGAATACCTGCGCTTAATACAACCGTGTCAGGTTCAATCATCACGTTTTCCTTTAAAACTGGGTCGAATACAATTACCTTTAACCCGTCTTCATATGTTACTTCGGGTTTATGTTCATCATCATACCTAATGAAGACTACTCCCCTGTCTGCAGCAGCTCTATAGTAATCTTCCTTAAATCCATAGGTTCTAATGTCTTTATAGAGTATGTAGACTTCGGAGTCGGGGTTGGATTCCTTAATTTTTAATGCGTTACTCATTGCGCCTGTGCAGCAAACGCGGCTACAGTTCGGATACTCGTCATTTCGACTGCCCACACATTGAATCATAACGACAGAGTCTGGCTTGTAACCCGATGCAATCCTTTCTTCAAGCTGCAGTTGAGTAATCACAGAGGGGTGTTTGCGGAAGCCATACTCTTTAGGGGTATATTCTATGCCACCCGTAGCCACCACGACGACACCATGCTTAACCTGAGTCTCCCCCTCGTTGCTAACAAGAGTGGTCTCAAAGTTCCCGACAAAACCTTCAACATCAGCTACTTGTGTGCCAGTGAAAAGCTTGATTTTTGGGTGAGAAACGACCCGTGCGATGAGTTCAGCTAACTCTGCCTGAGGATCCTCACCTGAGGGAAGGAACTTGATTTTCCTCATGTTGCCACCAAGCTCAAGCTCTTTCTCAACTAAGTAAACATCAAAACCCTGATCAGCGATTTCCATAGCAGCAGTCATGCCAGAAACACCACCACCAAGGACAAGCGCTGCAGGCGTAACCTGTATCCTATGCTTCTCAAGAGGCTCCAACAACCGCGCTTTAGCGACTGCCATCCTAACCAAATCTTCAGCCTTTCGTGTAGCAGCCTCTTTCTCATGCATATGAACCCAACTACACTGATCACGTATGTTCGCCATCTCGAAGAGGTACGGGTTAAGCCCCGCTTCCTGAAGAGTGGCTCTGAACAAGGGCTCATGCGTCCTCGGAGTGCAGGACGCTACAACAACCCTGTTAAGATTATTCGTAATGATTGTGCTCTTAATCTTCTCCTGTGTGTCTTGGCTACATGTATAGAGGTTCTCCTCAGCGTACACGACGTTAGGCAGAGTTCTAGCATAGGCTGCAACACTCGGAACATTAACAACACCCCCAATATTGATCCCGCACCAGCAGACAAAAACACCGATACGTGGTTCATCATTTCGTATGTCACGTTCAGCAGGGTACTGGAATAACTTGATTTGAGTGCCTCGTACTTCTGCCAAGGATTTCGATGCTTTCGCTGCAGCGCCTGATGCTTGTGCCACACTA
>VGJH01000072.1 GCA_016867505.1 Candidatus Bathyarchaeota archaeon | reverse complement strand
CCTCTAACATATTTACCCTATAATAAAGCAGCGTTTACTTAACTAGATGGTGGTAAACTACGTGTTATGGGTTCACTTTTATTGAAATAAACTAATTTTATTTAAAGATATGAAAAGGGTTTAAAAATTTTCATAATATTGAGGTACAGTATATGGGTAACAAGGGAATTTCATTATCGTTATCAGATCCAGCTGCAGTGACTATGCTTAATTTTTTTAAAAAGAAAGGATTTAATGAATATGAAACTGAAAAAATTTTAAAACTTGATGATATTTTCCTAATAATTTTAGACCCATTTATTGTTCCCGAAAGAAAAAATGAAGTGCCTTCAACACCTAATCCTTACCCAATTGATTACGATGAAATCGCATCTAAACATAACATAGATTACTATGTAATTGCATCACGACATTGGGCTCAAAGTGGTCAACCCAGTTTAACAGTTCATGCAACTGGGAATTTTGGTGATGCATTATATGGGGGTCGATCACATGAACTTCAATTTGTCCCAGCTAATCCCTTGAGACGAGTCTTCTTATCTCTATTAAAGAATCCTCCTAGTGGCTTTCAAATCAGTTTAGAAGCAACTCATCATTCACCTACACAATTTAAAACACCGCTTTTCTTTGCTGAGGTTGGTAGTAGTGAGGTACAGTGGAAGAATGACGTTGCATGTAATTATTTAGTTGACTGTATTATAGCTGGACTAAAATCCGAAGAGTCTGCTCCTGTTGTTATTGGTTTTGGGGGAGGACATTATTGCCCTAAGTTTTCTGTATACGAGAAACAGTATGCTTTTGGTCATATTGCAGCAAAATATTCTCTTGAGTATTTGAATGATGATTTGTTTGAGCAAATGGTTAAAAAAAGTGTTGGAGAAGTAAAAGCTGCTTATCTTGAAAGCAGTTTAAAAAGTTCGGAGAAAAAAATAATTCAGAATGGAATGGATGCAATGGGTATCCCCTGTTTTATCAAATAATTATTCAGAAAATTTCCAATCCTCTCTATCTTCCCACATTTTGTCAAGAATTTTTTTAGATAAAGCAGGCTGAAGCTTTAAAAATAATAAATTAACATGCTTACACATCCGTTTTTGTAAAATTCCCTTTTGCCAATCATCACAATTGTGGCGGATACTCTTATTTTCGATATCAATGTCAATAAAATAATCTTTAATCTCTGCTTTAATTTGCTTATTTGATGATTGAATAATTTTTAATTCATCTTCAATAGCTTCTGCTCTAGCTAACCTGCTTGAATCAGTAAAACGCATTATTCTATCTGAAATGCTTAGATCAATATCTCCCAAAGAATAACTTGTTAGTGGTTGAATATTTGAATCAATTTTTTTAGGTTTTTCACGATTTGTAATAATTTTATCAAGTATTTGGTTTTGTTCCTCAGTAGAAGAGTTCATCATTTGTAACATTTCGACTGCATTTTTAACAGCATTTGCATTATAATGATTATTAAAATAACCATAGGTTTTTTTTGTTTTACTTCTTGTTTCTTCAATTTTAGGTACCCATTCTTTTAATTGTTTTTCATTATACTCATAATCATACCATATTTTTTTCCCATGACCATGCCATCGAATGTATGCAAAGTCAGCAGTGACTTTTACTTCGGGTGGAAGAAGAGGTTCATCAACGATTGAATAGGCAACATTGTTTTTTGATAAAATTTGGTATGTCTCCGCTCTAAGCCAACTTGGATGTCTAAACTCCACCGCCCATTCATGGTTTTTTGGAAGTATTTCAATAAAATTTTCTAGATCTGAACAATTTGCTTCATACTCGAATTTAGGCCTTAATTGTATTAACATTGGGCCTAGTTTTGATTGAAGTGGTTGCATGAGATTTAAGAATTTCCAGAGATCATCTTCAACTCCCTCCTCCAGTTTCAACCATTTATCATGTGTAATTAATTGCGGGAGTTTAGCAGCAAATATGAAATTTGGTGGAGCGTATCTAACCCAACCTGTAACCAGTCTTTCTGTTGGATAACTATAAAATGTGCTATTAATCTCAGAGGTATTGAATATTTTTGCATAATTACTAAACATTCCCTCTTTTTTATCATAAAATGGTCCAATCCATTCATCATAACTCCAACCACTGGTGCCAATAATTATGCTCAATTATCCATCAATACTAAAGTGTTCATACATCAAATAAGTTTTCATAGAATTCTCTCAAAACTTTATTTAAGATAGACAACATTAGGTTTAATGGCTGTGTAATGATTTGAACGGAGTTAATTTGAAGATTCGGAAACTAAATGAAGAGCCGGGCGAAATCGAAAAAGAGGTTGGTTCATTGGCTGTTAACTCCGTAGATGTAGTTTTAAAAAGATCCGACTTTGATGCATTTAGTAGCAGAATTCTTAGAATTGAACCAGGTGGCCATACAGCTTATCACATGCATCTAAGAGAACACCTTATGATGGTAATCAGAGGAACATGCAAGATTGAGACCGATGCACAATCAATTGAGGTGAAAGAAGCACAAATAGTAACAGTACCACCTAACATGTCTCACAGATTTGTCAATCCTACAAGTGAACGTTTGGTTATTCTTATAATGAATTTTTTTGAAGAATCAAAAACCGTTACTCCTCAACCACTTCCTGAAGTAACTGATAAAATAGATAGATAATTTTTTTATCTAAAAATATTATATTATTCCCGTAGCTTGCTCATATTCATAAATAAGTCTCGAAGTAATTACCCAAGCTTCAAGCGTTTCTGGATATATACTAATCATTTCATCAGCAATGTCAAGAGTTTTTTTATCCATGGGTCCAGTAGGATATGCTCCAATAATTACTAATGGTTTAGATTCTTGTGAGATTTTTCTACATAATTCTTTCAGATTATTTAATTTGCCATGACTTGTTAAAACAATTGTTTTTGTTGGGTTAATATTGTCTTTAACTTTTTTTATATCATTTTTTTCGATTTTTAGTAATGGAAGTTCAGGTTTCTGTGGGACTTGTTTTTCAGTTAATAATTGTTCCATTAAATTATTGAATCTTAAACAATCTCTTGGAAGTCTTACTTCGGGCATAATGTTGATGGTGTTATCATCATAAGTATGAGCAGTTATAGTGAGTTTTCCAACTTTATTTAAGGGGGATCCTAGGGCTTCGAGCAGACAGAAATGAATTATATCCGGCCTACCTCTTTTCTCAGAATTTAAAAGTCTAAGCATTGCGTAATGATGCAAATTTCTGTCTAATAGGCAATGTTCAGGGTTTTTACCCATTTTTTTTGCGTTACGTCTAACTGCGGGGTGTCTGGTAATTTCTTTTGGAACTAATTCTAAAGCAGTTTCAGCGAAGAGAATATTGAGCATTTTATTTAATAAAAAGGTGGGATGGTAATAAAATTATTTAGTTTTTACTCAACAGTTATTGCGCCTGCTGGGCATGAGTTCACACAAGCCATACACATGATACAGTCTTCTGCTCTAGTTGGTTGTGCCTTCTTTTTTCCTCCAACGTCAACCATATCATAGACTTTCATTGGGCAGACTTCTGCGCATACTCCTGCGCCTTCACATTTTTTAAGATCTACTTTAACATCAGCCATGATCTCACGCAGACTATTTTACCATTCAATCTATTATACTTTAGCTCTTAACCAATTTTTTAGGGGTAAAAGTGAATAGTCTGAGTGGTATTTATAAGGTGGTGTTCTTTCTGGCGGAAGAATTCACAATTGCTCCTATGAGGAGACTGATTAAAAAACATGCGGATATTAAAATTAGTGAGGAAGCAGCAGAAGAAATGCGGCGTATAATAGGTGCTTATGCATCCGAACTCGCAAAAGCTGCTGTTGACAATGCTAAAAAAGATAATAGGCGTACATTACTAGAAAGAGATATCAAGGCCGCAGCACGTAGGGAATCAGAAACAGTGGAATCTTAATGACGAAACCAAACACATTAAATGGTTTTATTGAGTGGTTCTTTGGGAAACAGGTTCAGCTTGTCTCAAGATTATTAACTATTTTTAAAATTGTAATCTTTCTTTACTCCATAAGCTTGATTATGGGCTATTATATTGGAAATACAGTGTCATATGACACCATTTCAGGAATAATTGGAGATATACCGAATTTAATAACACGCAACTTCATTACAACCTTTACCAACTTATTTCTGCATAACCTTCAAGCAAGTTTTATCTCAATAATCACAGGATTTTTGATGGGGATTCCACCATTCTTATTTGTTGCTTTTAATGGATTTGTGCTTGGTCTAATAGTTAAATCAGCAAGTTCAAGCTTGGGTATAGTAACAACAATATTTTACATAGCTCCTCATGGAATTTTTGAGATGACTGCTACTCTACTAAGTTCTGCAATAGGCGCATATCTTGGCTATACCATGATTGAACGACTACGTGGAAGAGACAGCATCGTAATAAGCATAAATTATGCTATTAGTCTATTTTTAAAAAGGATAATTCCCTTGCTAGTTATTTCAGCACTCATTGAGACTGGATTAATTTTTTTAATGTAGTTTTTACCACAGTCTTACTTTTACTTCTGCAAAATAGGGTGAAACCAGTTCTTTAAACTGGTGCATTTCATTATCGCTGTATGGTACCAATTTTGAGCACTCCTCAGAAAGCGTGTCGCGTGGCCTAAATTTTTGTAGAACCATTTTTTTAGAACCTGCAAGCATAATCGCTATTGCCTGAAGATCTTTCTCATTGATAATGTTTGGTACAACAGTGGTTCTGAACTCATAATCAATATGTCCTCTTCTAATAGTTTGAATACTATCTAAAATAGTGTTGGAGTCAATTTTATACTGAACTAATTCTTGATACCTCTCAAAAGGAGCTTTAATATCCATAGCTACATAATTAATCAGGTTATTTTTTATTAGAATTTTTAAAATGTTCGGATGAGAACCATTTGTGTCAATTTTTGTTAATGCCCCAATCGATTTTAATCTAGCTAATAGAGTTGGGAGAGCACGATGAATTGTAGGCTCTCCTCCGGTCACTGTGACTCCGTCAAGAAAACCAATTCTGGGATGAATCACCTTAATTATTTCATCAACTAAAATTTTTTTCATTGGAATATAGTCGAAAATTAATTTTTTCTGGTAACAGTATGGGCATCTGAAGTTACATCCCGGTGTATGCAATGTGGCACATAGTTTTCCTGGGTAATCAACTAAACTAAGCTTCTCGAAGCCTACGATTGGAAACTCTTCTGTTACACGCCTTTTGCTACGTCGTATGGTTTGCATTGCTTATACACCTCCAATTCAAACTCATTTAATGAAGATTTTTTTCTTATAACTCTATTCACTTTTAAGTAAATTTCATTATTTTTATTACATACAGTACATTTTTGCTGCTCACCAATAAAATAACCATGTTCTTTACACCAACTAAATATTGGCGAGATAGTAAAAAGTGGTATTTTAAAGACCGATTCAATTTTTTCTATTAATCTTTTACAGCCTTCTAACTCTGGAATTCTTTCCTTAAGAATGATGTTAAAGTAGGGATTAAATTCATAAAACGATATCAGTTTTTTTTGGTGTTCTAGAACATCCCATAAATCATCACTATGCCCCAAAGGCAACTCAGAGGATGCTGAATAAAAGGAAATTTTATTCTCTTTATTAGGCTCTGAGAATAATTCTTGATCTAATTTAGCTAATCTATTACTAACAGAATTAATAGGTGTCGCCCATAAACCAATTTTATAATCTTTCTCAACACCAACTTCATTAGAAATATTTTTTATAAACTCTAAAATTTTATAACCTACAGCTTTTCCTGAATTTGTCTCAATTCCATTACCAATTAATTTTTTTACAGTCTCATGTAAACCAATTATACCAAGACTAAATGAATTTTTTATTGGCATCCCAAAGAGTTTCTTTGTTAAAGGTAAGTGATTTGAAGCTGTATAAGATAATAATTCAGAGTTTTTAGAGTCAAATGCAGTAGAAACTAAATTAATTAAATTCTCGACTTCTCCATAAAATTCATCTTCATTCTTAGTCTTTTTAGCAATTCTGGGTAAATTAAGCGTAATTAAACCGGTATTAAACTTATAATTATTTAAGTTATAGCCTAACTCTTCATATTTTATACTGCTAGAGTAACTTGGAATACCATAAAACGAGCTTAATTCAAATATTTCATTAATATTATTTTTCCAAAAATCTTGATTTAATAAAAATATTGGAGTAATTGGACTATCTATAAGAATTTTAATATCTCGCTCATTTAATCCGAGTTTTTTATCAGGAATTTGATCCAAATTCTCAAAAGATATGTTTATCAATATCTTTTTCATTAACTCTTCTTTTAGAATCATTTTTGAATTTAATTTTAATAATAAATTTAACCATGATTGCTGGTCTTGGATTTTAATATTGAATTTTATTTGACTTGACCATTCTTGTTTTAAACTTTGTATAATTTCTAATAGGTAGGTTAATTCTTGTTCATTAAATTCTAAATTATTTATTTTTTTATTTGGGAATATTGCATCAAGAATCTGTTCTATTTCAACTTCAAGTGAGTAACCTGATGCTTTAGAAATGTGGTGTATATGAAAATCGCCTTTTTCATGAGATTGAATAGCGTCATATTTATAAAATTGTGCCAATTGAAATCAGTCTTGTAATATATGATTTGATCACAACAATTTATTTATGGTGTTTTATAAA
>VGJH01000071.1 GCA_016867505.1 Candidatus Bathyarchaeota archaeon | reverse complement strand
TTTACCAGTATCCGCAGTAATCATTAACCGATTCAGCGGAGAATGGAGCGCATTAAAGTTCAAACAAAGACTCGAAAACAGAGGTTACCCAGTATACATCGGATATGAAATACCAAACTATCTAACTGACCTAGATAAAGTTCTCAGCGATGATGGATATGGAAAACCAGAATATGTGCCAACAAAGAAAAAAATTGTAATTGTAACAGCACCAGGACCTGGTAGTGGAAAAATGAGTTTCGCCATGAGCCAAATTTATCAAGACAGAAAAAATGGCATCAAATCAGGCTTTGCAAAATTTGAAACTTTCCCAATTTGGAATTTAAATTTAGAGCATCCTATAAATATTGCATACGAAGCAGCGACAGCGGATATTAATGATTACAATATGGTTGATCCATTTCATCTTGCAGCTTATGGAGTAATTGCCATTAATTATAATAGAGATGTTGAGAATTTTTCAATATTAAAGAGATTAATTGATAAAATGGTTGGTAAAGAAGACCCATTAGCCAAGTACAAGAGCCCAACTGATATGGGAGTCAATATGGCAAAAGAGGGCATTGTCAACGATGAAGTCTGCAGCCTTGCAGCAAAAGAAGAAGTTGTAAGACGGTTCTTCAGGTATCAAAGAGATTTTGTTGAGGGATATACTGGCAGAGATACATTAAATCGTATTGAGAATGTGATGGCGAAAGTTAATGTAAAACCCGATGATAGAAGAGTGGTTAAACCTGCTAGGGATGCTGCCATTGATGCAGAACGTAGAAAGAATGAAGGAAAAGGCTACAAAGGGATATTCTGTGGTGCATCAATTGAGATTTATGTCAAAAATGGTTTCAAAATTATAACTGGTAAAAATAGCCCATTAATGCATGCTGAGTCAGCTGCACTCTTAAATGCGATTAAAGAATTGGCAAAACTCCCAGAAGATGCTTTGTTAATTTCACCTCTAGTTATTGAAAATATGGTTAGACTGAAGCGGACATTTGGTCGAAGCACAGCATGCCTTGATGTTAAAGAAGTCTTAGATGCATTAGCTGCTAGTGCAGTAAATGATATTCGGGCAAGAAAATGTGTTGATGTTTTAATCCAATTAAAAGGATGCGAAATGCATACAACACACCTAATGAATAATGGTGATGAAACACCGTTAATTCAATTAGGGATAAATGTTACAACCGATGCTCGTATTCCTTTACCAACATTTTAGTTAATAAACAAATTTTTTTCTTAATATTTCTAAAATTTATTTGATTTATACTAACAGATGATGATTTTTAATTGGTTTTTTACTTTTAGAAGCCTTTTTATCTCACAGATAACGATTTCTCCAGTATTGTCGGACAGGTCACACCCTTGACAAAGTATATTTTTATTACTGGGGGAGTGTTAAGCGGGATTGGTAAGGGAATAGTCACTTGCAGCATCGGTAAAATGCTTCAAGTCCGAGGCTTCAACATTACAGCAATAAAATGTGATCCTTACATTAACGTGGATGCTGGCACAATGAATCCCTACATCCATGGAGAAGTCTTCGTGCTTGAAGATGGATACGAGGCAGACATGGATCTTGGAACCTATGAAAGATTTTTAGGAATAACCCTCACAGGAAATAACAACATTACTAGTGGTCAAATCTACCAAGAGGTAATTAAACGAGAAAGAAATGGCGGATATTTAGGTCATTGTGTACAAATTATTCCACATATCACTGATGAAATAAAACGTAAAATCAGGATTGTCGCCCAAGAAAATAAACCAGACGTTGTATTGGTTGAATGTGGAGGAACATTAGGAGACATTGAAAGTCTACCATTTTTAGAGGCTTTTAGGCAAATGCGGATGGAAGAGAAACGTAATGAAACAATTTTAGTTCATGTTACACTTGTACCAGTTTTAAGTGCAGTTGGCGAACCAAAAACTAAGCCTACCCAACACAGTGTGAAAGAATTAAGAGCAATAGGTTTACAGCCAGATATTATCGTTGCAAGATCAGAAAATGGGCTATTACCTCTTTCTGCAAAGGATAAAATAGCTTCCTACTGTAGCGTTGAGCAACGTGCAGTCTATACCAGTTATAATGTAGAGCCCATTTACAAATTACCTTTAATTTTAGAAGAGCAGGGTATGGGTGAAGTGGTAATAGAATATCTAAATCTAGTAAAAGGTATACCCAAATGGTCTAAATGGAAACAAATGGTAAAAAAATTTGAGCAACCCAAAAAGAACATCAAAATCGCTATGTGTGGAAAATATACAGATTTAGCTGACTCTTACGTGAGTGTAAATGAGGCTCTGAAACATGCATCGGCTGCAGTAGGCTGTAAAGTTAAAATTGACTGGATCGAGACAGAAATTTTTGAAAAAGATTCAAAAAACGTACAAATGCTAGAACAATATGATGGAGTTCTTGTGCCAGGAGGATTTGGTAGCAGAGGCGCTTTAGGTAAAATTAGAGCAATCGAATTCTGTAGAATGAATGATAAGCCATTTCTTGGGATATGTTATGGCCTTCAGTTGAGTATCGTTGAAATTGCACGTAATATTTTGAAACTTACCGACGCGGACAGTACTGAATGTAACCCAGAGACAAAACACCCAGTAATTGATCTATTGCCTGAACAAAAGAATATTAAAGAAAAAGGAGGAACAATGCGACTTGGTAGCCATGAAGCGATTGTTCAATTAAATACATTGACACATGTTTTATACAAATCTGAAAAAATAAGAGAACGTCATAGACATAGATGGGAGGTTAATCTCGAATATCAACAACAATTGGAAGAAGTAGGGGTAATTTTTAGTGCATGGAGTTTAGATAAAAAAAGAGTGGAAACAATAGAACTAACAAATAATAAATTCTTTTTTGCTACACAATCACATCCCGAATTTAAGAGTCGTCCATGGGATCCAAGCCCACCATATTATGGATTTATAAAAGCATCATTAGAAAAAAAGAGTCAACTAAGCTAGAGCATTTTCTAATGCATGTTGACAATTACACTCATCGCATTTAGGTAGATTAGGAATAGCTCCCATGATTAGTTTCTTGAAATTTGATGAATTTTCACGCATAATTTCAAGTACTTCAACAGCACTGACTGGTTTCTCCGCCCAGACATCATAATCGGTTACCATCGAAATTGTTACATAACATATTTCTGCTTCACGAGCTAAAACAACTTCTGGGTATAGTGTCATCCCAATAATATCGCAATCCCAGTCTCTAAAAAGTTTGGATTCTGCTCTTGTTGAGAATCTTGGTCCTTCAATACAAACATATGTACCTTTTTTATGAATTGGGAAATGATTTTCTTCGGCATACTTAGAAAAGTATTCGCGAAGGCTTGGGCATATTGGGTCAGCTGAACTTATATGACATATTTGTCCACCCTCATAAAAGGTGTCAAACCGGTTTTTAGTTCTATCAATAAACTGATCTGTGAGAACAAATTCTCCAGGTTTATAGTCTTCTCTTAAGCTCCCTACAGCACTGGATGCAATAATTTGTTTTACTCCAAGTTCTTTTAGAGCCCAAATATTCGCTCTGAAATTAATCTTGTGAGGAGGAATTACATGTCCTCTACCATGTCTTTGAAGGAATGCGATCTTTTTTCCAGCAAAATTACCGAGCGTAAATAAATCAGATGTCATTCCATAAGGAGTAAACAATTTAACCTCTTTACGATCAGTTAATAATTCAGGATCATAGATGCCGGTACCACCAATTATAGCTAAATTCGCTGAATACTCATCTGCCATAAAATAAATATTAGTAGTAATAGCTTAAATTTTTATTGAAAATGTATATATTGAAACTTTTAAAAAAAAACATTTCAATCTAGGGATAATCTCATTGATGTAAAGTCGACTGGTATTACAAAATTTCTTGATAAATCTAAGCCATTATTACCAATTTCTTTCATCTGTTCATTAATTGTTTTAAAAATGTCATCAACAAAAATTGGTGGTGGATTAATTTTATTATATAAACATCCTGCTGCAATAATTCCACCTCCAAGTACATCAGAAATTAAGGTAGGTTCAGGGAACATAACTAAGGCAATACCGATAGAAATCAAGCTTTTTCCCGTGCCACCATAACCATGATCATAAAGTGCATTGACTTCTGTCAAATTTTCTTTAAACTCTTTAATATTTTTTGAAGTTTCAATATATGCATCACCGAGCTCCTTTACAGCTTTGATGATGTGATCTGTTTTAGGTTTTTCCATTTTATTACTCCCCTAAAGTGCTTTGAACTGGTCGAACCATTTATCGTAACTCAGTATCATTTCTTTTGAGACGCTTGGTTTTCTATTACTAATTGATCTTTGGAAATCTTTCATGGAGATTGGTCTAGGTTTTGTTGCACTTTCAAATGCTTTGCCTGATTCAAATAATTCTCTAATTACTTCTTGTCGTACCACTTGGCATATATCCTTGATGTCGCTGCCACTATATCCTTCTGTTAACTTGGTTAATTCGTGGAGGTTAACATCGGGTGTTAAATCTAATTGTGTGCAATTTAATTCAAACATCTGTAAACGGGTAGCATAATCTGGTAAAGGTACCATTACTCTCTTCTGGAATCGTCTAATGAAAGCCCAATCTAAATCCCAAGGCTTGTTAGTTGCAGCAACTACATATAAATGATAATGCTTGCCTTTATCCTGTAAACCATCCATCTCTTTTAGGAACTGATTCCTCATACGGACTTCTCCACCAACTTCGTTGGTGTGAACTCCAAGTATGCTGTCAACTTCGTCTATGAAGATTATTACTGGTTTCCCAGCAATTGCAGTTTTTCTTGCTCCACCAAAAACCTTAGCAACATTTTGTTCTGCTGCCCCTAACCATTTTGACATAATCGATGCTGGATCAAGTTGAATAAAATCTGCATCAATCTCAGTTGCTACTGCTGCAGCTAGAAGGGTTTTACCACACCCTGGTGGTCCAAAAAGTAGGAGGCCTCTACTCCACCCTAAGGGGAAAAGATCAGGACGTTTAACTGGATATACAATTACTTCTTTTATTGCTTTCTTAGCATCCTCAAGCCCAGCAACTTCACCCCACTTAACATTGGGCTTCTCTGATGCTTCCTGGGGTTCCGACTCTGACTCAGATGTAGATGTGTGCCTAGTCTCAAAACTAGTAAATTTTTCGTATCCTGTTTCGTCACCATCTTCAGATCTTAACAGTTTAATTCGTTCTTTGTACGTTGTTACTTTTTCAATATATAATCTGTTGAAGGTATAATCGGGATATAATTTTACTAGCTTCTGGAGTTGTTCAATTGCGTTATTATAGCATTCTGCTGCTTTTTCTTTGTTACCCATTTTATCAAATTGGACAGCCTGTGATGCGTATTGCATTGCTGATTGTTCAAGCTGATTTGCTACACTCATGCAACTACCTCCTCCATCTTTAATTGACCTCTTTTACTTAGATCATCTAACATTTTTGCTACATCATCTGAGAATAATTTCCAGTCTTGGATCTGATTATTTGATTTCAAAGCTCTTTTTTCAGTAATTATACTTGGGCTTGATTCAAGACCAGAGTCATAACCAATAGCTTCCATTAAAGGTGCTCTTGAAACTCTTGTTGGAGATGACTTTAAAGGTGGTTCAGGGAAGCTTGAGTGTAAATTATTTTCAATAAGATTGGACACTTCTGTGAGGATGTCTTCACTTTCTTTATTATTAGTTTGAAATGCGAAATCAAGTGATGCTTGACTGAAGTTTACGCTTGTTTTCATCAAAGTCTCGCTAGCAATTGTGTTAAGTTGCTCTAGTTCTGATGCTACTTGGGGAAGAACCTTTGACACATCACCAGATACTTCCTTAACAACCTGTGAAACTGGTTTTAATTCCGTCACTACCTTATACAAGTCAAGGAAGTTTTCAAGGCGTATAGCAATACATTCAATAGCTAACTGACTTTGAGAAATAACTTGTTTTAATTGCCGAACTCTGTTTAATTCATTAGCATATAGTCTAGCTCGGGTAATATCCGATCTCTGAATCGCTTTAGCAGTTTGTTCAAATAGGACTCGATCCCGTTCCCGCAAATTACCTTGAACTTGATCAAGTCTAGCACTCTGCCTCTTAAGCTCATTTATTGCTTCTGGAGAGGGAACGATGCTCTGTTTGCGATTCAGTATATTCATCTTTAGCAAACTCCTTTAAGATATCTTAAATAGACCAAAAACTAAACAAAAAAATGGACTTAAATTAAAATAGCCTCTTCCATTAACTAATTCTCTATTAAAAAAGGGGGAGGAAGAGGTTTCCGGAATCATTCCGTTCTCCTCTTCTTTTTAGACTCGATCGGAAAGACCAGCCCCAAGCTGACTCTTACCACCAGGCAGCTCTGGGAATGTGTCTTTCATTCTCGACTCAGCTATTGTTTGGGCTTCCTCCAAGATCTTGGCTGAATCCTCGTTGACAGACTCGAAGTTTATTGTCATGCCAGTTACTGCACCAGCATCAACTACGATTCCGCTTAGGAGGTTACCAATTTCACCAAGCTCTTTCTCAGCTTGTGGACTAATAGCAGCCATTCCAGTCTTTATGTCACTAATTACTCCCACTACTGGCAGTAATGTTACAGCGACATCACCCAACTCAGTTACAGTCTTGAGTCTCAATGTAATCTGTTCAAGAGCTAATTTCGCGTGGAAAATCATCTTCTCCATCTTACGAATTTCAGCAAGCTCATTAGCAAAAACATTCGCGCGTGCGGTATCATGCTTAGCATATGCATCAACAATTCTATTGAAGATTGATTTATCACGTTCAGTGAATCTGTTGGATGCTTGATCGAGACGCTGGATCTGCATCTCAATCCTTTTCGTAGCTGCATCGAGTCGCGGTTTAAGGGGACCCGGTGGCCTTACTGCGTCT
>VGJH01000070.1 GCA_016867505.1 Candidatus Bathyarchaeota archaeon | reverse complement strand
ATTTTAGGCAGATATTTACCAAATATGTTTAATCTATGACGCTGTCGTTCAAGCTTGTAACTACGGCTAATGAATATTCTCAGATCCCTTGCTGCTTCACGGATCGCGTTAGTGATTTCTTTTTCAACTTCAGGTTGATCAGCAAGGAATTCTTTTCCTACACTTTTGTAGGGAATCTTTGTTGAACATACATGAATAACAACTACAAGTGATGTATCTTGCTCAACTTTGTAGGTTTTCCAGTTAATATTTTTACTAATTACCTTAAAACTTACACAACTGGATTCATCAAATAATAAGGGTATCCTATTAGCAAACCGATATAGGTGAATTCCTTGACCAATTTTTCGAACCGTTTTCCCAGCTACGATTGCAGCTTCAATCACAAAAGGATATCCGCTATACGTTGCAGCTGGACGCTGGACCGTTTTAATAAAATCATCATCAGTAAGATCCAGCTCTTTTTTAATTCCTGTTTCAAGTAATTCAGGGCTAATGGGACTCAAGCAACTTGAATCGGGGCGAATGAAATCACTGTAATCCTTTGCAGCATAAACAGCTTTAACAATCTCTTCTGGTGAAAGGTTGATTGGTTTTTGTTTGCTATCGATTCCTGCAAAAGCTAAGAATCGTTCTGCAGTAATAGAGCCAATGCCTTGGAAATGGTCAATCATGAAATTTTTCATATCTTTCGATTTAGTAATTGATATTAACCTACGGAAAGTCTCAACGTCAATTCCATGTGGATGAGGACGAACAGTTTTGGGGAGCGGAGGCATCTTCACGGTGCCTCTTTCAAATCTGTATAACCTATTTTTTGGATCAACAAAAGTCAAGTCAAGGTATGGGTTAACCATTGCAGTTTGCTTCAGATATTCGATCATTCGTGATTGTATGCGAGGGTAATCACCTTCCATCTGTAATTCAACGATCGTACCTTGCCATTTTTTTTCGTTTGCATATATACTATGTCTTAAAATTTGTGCTTGGTTTCTCTGAATATCAATCATCATTTCGTATTGGTGAATTTCTTCTCCTGTACTTGAGGTTACAATAACAGGTTTATGGGTAGTAATCTGTCCAAAGAGGATAGTCATAGTTCCTCCTAGACCAAAGGTTCCTCTTGATTGCTTGAGAGTGTATTTTGATCCATAAAATACTTGGGTAAAACATGCTGGAATCTGTTCAGCTGGGACTCCTGTCCCATTATCTTCAACTCGAATATAGTAGATTGCTGTTCCATTTTCATTGTTTTGGGTTGACACTTCGCTTATTCTAAGGTAAATATTGGGTGGGCGTTGGGCGCTTTCACAAGCATCTAAACTATTTTCTAAAAGTTCTCTTACGCCAACATATATTGCTCTACTTGGATTACTGAATCCAGCTATCTCTCTATTTCTATAGAAAAAATCGCTTGGACTAACTGATTGATATTCTTGTTGGGTCATTTTTTGTCCTCCATAATACTGTTTGAATCTTCATCGATGCCTGATCTTACTTTACGATCCTGTGGCCTTGGAGCTTGATCAAACCAGATTTCGCTTCGACTTTTCTTCAGTTCTCTTCTATAAACATATAGGTAATTCCATACGGTCTTATGGAAACTACCCTTAATCAGCATAATTACAGCTTCTTTTGCTGCAGGTAATGCCTCAATATTACCAATTATGCTTACTGTATTCCCATATATACTAATCTGAGTCTCAGTAAGTTCCTCTATTAAGAGACGACTCTTCCCCTCTCTACCTATAATCCTGCCTTTAACACGATCCTGTGCATTAGTACTCGTACCCACATATTCTTCTAAGTCAATTATCCCTAAATCAAAATTTTCATTTGCTAAAAACATAGCTTTTTTTGGATTAAATCCTCGCCCAATGGCTTTGATAATATTTGAGACGGTAAATAAGACGGAAATATCATTATGATTAGCAGGGACTATTATCTCAACATTACCAATTTCACTATCAATTATTAGATTAACATTGAAAGTTTTCTCAATTGAACTCTTAGTTTTACCCTCAGGGCCTATAAGTACTCCAACTCGATCCCGAGGAATTCTAAGATAATTACGCTTCTCCAGTTTTAATCCACTCCATTAATGCTTTATTATCATAAACTTCGACGCCAAGTTTCGAAAAATAGGTGTTCACCGTTTGAACATCATGCTGTAACAACTCTTCAGCAATTGGGTGAAATATCAACATAGCTTGTGAAAAATCGAAAAGCACTGGCTTCTTCTCCCAAACCATAATGTTGTATTCACTTAAGTCTCCATGTACAAGACCTGCTTTTTGATAAAGGATTCTCAAATCATCTGTTAATTGGTCATAGAAATCAGTAGGATCATCAGGCGATAACTCTTTAAGTGAAGGTGCTGGAACACCATCTACCCCTATAAAGGACATGACAAGAATATTCCTGTAAAATGCATATGGACGTGGAGCGTTTATTCCAGCATTTGCTACAAGCTGTAAATTACTGAACTCTTTTTGTGTCCAAGTATAGACAATACTTTTAGGATCATTCCTAATTCGCTTAAACCTTGGATCGCCTTCAATGTATTTCATCATGCCTTTTCTGAAATCTGATGTTGAGGTGTAATAGATCTTTATTGCCAATTCACGACCAGCATGATCGACCCCCCAATAAAGGTGAGCTTCTTTCCCCGCTTTGACTGCGCCTTTAATTTTATCAATTGCTTTCTTATGGATTAATCGATAAATGCCTTCCAGCGTTGGACGATCAAAAACCTCGTCTGTGACCTGAAACTCTTCTTGATTTTTATTAAGCATGAGTGATGTCTCTTCATATTGGCGCTCCTGCGCCTCGGCTTTCTTCTCTAAACGGTCACGCCGGGGCAATTAAGTCAGCCTACTCTATCTTCAAAATGCCTTTTTGTCTAAGTTCATCGACTTGGTTTGTTGTATAGCGGAAAAAGATCTCTCCACGCTCTTCACTTTGGAAATCCCAAGGACTAACTAGTACAATGTCACCTTCTCGAATCCAGGTTCGTCGTTTCATCTTGCCCCTAATACGACAGACCCGGACGTTTCCATCTTGGCATTTAACCATAACTCTGTCAAAGCCCAACATCTTCTGGACAACGCCAAGGATATCATTCTTTGAAGGGTAGACTACATCCTTGAGGTCCTTCTCACTTAGTACTTTCTTCTTACCCATCCACTGACCTCTATTGGTAAAGACGGGGATCATAAGCTTAAAAATAGTACGTATCACCGAGAAGGCATAAGAAGCCTTTTTTTAACATATTAAATTAAAAAACCCTTAAAATCGTTAACTGTTTTTACATATACCAGTTAATTTAATGTATGTTTTAATATTGTATAGGTATGCGTTTGTTTAAAATTATACTATCTAATGTAACCTTAGTGTCATATGCATATGCTTCTACGCCTATTAAATGGGCTTCTTGAAAAGCAACTGCTAATTCTGAATCCATCTTTTTATTAATTGAAAAAATATGGGCATCATCTCTTTGGATTATAAAAATTATAGCACTTCTACCTACTTTTTTTGCTTTGATAAGTGTTTTAAGATGCCTACGGCCACGTTCAGTTGGAGCATCAGGAAACAAAGCTACACCATCCATTACTAAAGTGCAAGATTTTGCTTCAAGTAGTAAATGTTCATAATTTTTATGTAATAAGAAGTCGAACCTAGAATCATCATAGGTTGGTTCAGTTCTATGAATTTTAAACCCATTAAATTCATTTAATAAGCCATTTTCTATTGATTCTTGAATAATTTTATTTGGAATTCTCGAATCTATTGAGATTAAAGTATCATTAAATTTAACAAGAATAAGTTCAAATTCAGTTTTTCTTTTTGATTTCTGTACTTTTTGTAAGTAGACTATAGTTTCTGGTATTAAAAGTTCATGCATTCTTCCGGGATTAGGAATGTAGCATTTAATTTCGTCTCCCATGTAATAAGCTATTCCTAGGAAACGGTTGATTCTTTTTTTAAAAATAGCTTCAATTAATGGTTTTTCATATTTCATTCTTCATCATTTGTTAATTTTTTTAATTCATCTAATAGAGTAAGATTTGATGCTGCTATTATTTCAAAAGTACTGTCTCTTGTCAAAGGCATATCGATATTATTATTAGAATTTAAACAAAAAACCCCACCAGCTTCTATTAGTATAAATAACGCTGCAGCAAGATCTGTAGCTCTTGCAGTTCCTCTAACATCAATATGAGCATCAAAGGTTCGGGAAGCAATGTAACAAACATCAGCTGCAGAAGACCCCATCATCCGTATGTAACGAGCTGATTTCAATAAGCCATTTAAACGATTAAACTCAATATTCTTACTTAAATCAATCGAAATCAACGAATTACTCAAACCATAATAATGGTTATTGACAAGAATTTTCTTATCATCTAATGTTGAGCCTTTTCCCTTTTCTGCTTTGTAAATTTCTCCAGTGAATAAATCCATGACAACTGCAGCGTGTATGCCTGAGAAATAATTATTTTTTGAAATAGCTAAACAAGTCATTGCGTGAGTTAAATTTCTTGAAAAATTTGTGGTTCCATCAATGGGATCCGCAATTATTGTTGGTCCTCCTTTGTTGATTGTTAGGTTACCCTCTTCACTAACTAAGTTAATTGAGGCTTGATTTTGAGTAATATAATCAATCAATGTGTTTTGAGCTACTTTGTCTAAAATATTTTTGAAGAGTTGCATTTCAAGGTCAGGGTTTTGAAGTTTTGCTTCATTAACCTTATTATAAATTCTTTCTGCTGCATTAGACAAAAATTTAAGCCAATTAATTGAAGACACTTGAAGCTCTACCAATTAGTAATGTATTATTGTAGTTTATGAAATAATAGAAAAAAAGATACTTTACCAGTATTAACATAAGTTTGATGGAGTATAATATTATTCCAAGAGAATTTTATAATCGTAGTCCTGACGTTGTAGCATGTGAACTTTTAGGTAAAAAGCTCTTTCGAGTTGTTGATGAATCAAAATTAGTAGGAATCATTGTTGAAACTGAAGCATATTTTGGTGAAACAGATCCAGCAAGTCGTGCTTTTAAGGGATTGAAAAAATTTAATTCATTAATGTGGGATAACCCGGGACAGATTTTCGTTTATAACGTACACAAATATTGGATGCTTAATGTTATTGCTCACGAAGTTGATTGTGTTGGAGGCGTTTTATTTAGGTCAATTGAACCAACAAAAGGTATAGATTATATGAAAAAAAATCGTTCAACATCAAATATTTTTGAATTAACTAATGGACCAGGCAAATTAAGCATCTCTTTTAAAATATCTAGAGATTTAAATGGATTTTATGTATCAAACTGGGATAGCCCATTAATGATATTTGATGCTCCAGTTATAACAAATTATTCTAGAAGTTATAGGATTGGAGTATCGAAAGATTTACCTGAGAAACTACGTTTTTTTATTAAAGATAATAAATTCGTTTCAAAAAAATGAAAAAATTTTATTTTCTCCAGCAAGAGATTGCTCCACTTTGCTCAAGTGAAGCTACTTGTTCTGGAGTCTTTTTTAGGATATTTGTTAAAACCCATTCAGTATGTTGACCTAGCACTGGGCATGCACTTGTGACTTCTCCGGGTGTAAGACTATAATGGACAGGGAAGTTTGGTGTCTTATATTTTCCTGCTAATGGATGCTCGACTTCAACAAACATGTTATGATCTATAACATGTGGGTCATTCATTGCTTCATGAGCTTGGTATATAGGTGCTGCAGGGAAGCCAAATTGAACTAACCAATCAAAGGCTTCCTTCTTAGTCATTTCAGAGAGTTTTGTTTTTATTGAGTTGATATCCACTTCATCGGTTCCTAGGAATTTCTTTAACTCCTCCATAGCTTTTGGCCTACTGCCCGCTACTTGAACCCAACCATCCTTACAGGGAATTAAACCCCAAATTTGTTGAGGCTGAGTAGGTTGATCTGGGTCAGGGTTCAATTGTCTCTTTCTTCTACGCTCTGCTGATGTTTCTCCGAATAAGCTGAAATCGGTTGTGCTTGGAGTATTATAACTGACCATTGTGTCCAGTTGATTAACATCAATGCTTTGACCAAGACCAGTCTTGTCACGGTAACGGAGAGCAGCGCATATAGCAAAGGCAGCCATTGTCCCTGGAGCGAGGTCCCCAATTGCACCAGCTAAACTTTTAGGTTTTCCACCGGGTTCAGCAGGGTTACCATTTGCATAGCTGTGACCACTCATTGCTTCAGCAATGACTGCATAACTTGCATATTCACGATAAGGTCCAGTCTGTCCAAAACCACTAAGACCAGCATAAATTAAGTCTGGTTTAATTTTTTTACAGTCTTCATAACCTAATCCAAGACGTTCCATTACTCCTGGGACATAGTTTTGTACAACTATATCAGATTCTTTAACAAGGTCTTTTACTAGAGCAATGCCTTCAGGATTTTTCATGTCAACAGCTATTCCTTTCTTGTTTTGATTTAATGAATAGAAGCTTGTGCTAGTTCTTGTATTTTTGAATAGTTCTCCGGGACCCATTCTGCCAATATTGCCCCATGGAGGTTCTACAAGTATAACTTCCGCACCAAGTTCTGCTAGGAGCATTGTACAGTATGGACCAAACCATACATGTGTAAAGTCTAAAACACGAACATCCTCTAATATCTTCTTCATATTAATCAGTTTTTAATTGTGGAAGATAGTAATTAAGATTACCAAGATATCATTACAAAACGGTTTTTATATGTATCAATAATTACATATAGGCTAATGAGCCTTAAACCACATCCCATAGCTGCATTTATTTTGGCATTAATAGGTGGAGTAATTATTCTTATTTCATCATTTTTTGTAATAATTATTGGTTCAGCAATTACATTCTTTATTGGAGGATTAGGAGGTTATGTGGGTATTTTTGGAATATTAAATGCGAGTGTAGTAATTTATTGTGCTTTAAAACTTAGAA
>VGJH01000069.1 GCA_016867505.1 Candidatus Bathyarchaeota archaeon | reverse complement strand
AAAGTTAATAAATTACGTAAAAGAAGGAATGAGGTTAGTTCAGAAATTGCGTTATCTCTGAAAAATGGTAAAGATACAAATTCACTTAAAGAGGAAGTAAAAAATATTCCAGACGAAATAAAAAAAACTGAAGTTGAGCTTCAAAATAATCAACTTATAATTAAAAAGGGTTTAATGAGCTTACCTAATCTTCTCCATGAATCTGTTCCATATGGGAGAGATGATAAAGATAATGTAGTTGCCAATGTATGGGGAAATAAACCACAATTTTCGTTTAAACCCCAAAGTCACGCTGAATTAGCTATTAATTTAAATATAATGGATTTTGAAAGAGCAGCAAAATCAGCTGGATCAGGTTTCTATTATCTGAAAAATGAAATGGCATTACTAGATTATGCGCTTATGCGATATGCAATAGATCATTTAATGTCAAAAGGATATACGTTAGTAGAGCCCCCATATATGATACGCCGTAGTTACTATGAAGGAGTTACTGATTTAGCAGATTTTGAGAATGTCATGTATAAAATAAGTAACGATGAAAATGAAAAAGATCCACTTTACCTAATAGCAACTTCTGAACATGCCATGGGAGCAATGTTAAAAGATGAAATAATAAATGAGGAAGCTTTACCAATAAAACTCTGTGGAATATCTCCTTGTTTCCGTAGAGAAATTGGCAGTCATGGTAAATACACTAAAGGTCTCTTTAGAGTTCATCAATTTAACAAAGTTGAACAATTTATTTTCTGTCAACCAAGTGAGAGTTGGGGTCTACACGAAGAACTTCAGAGAAATTGTGAAGAGCTATACCAAAATCTCAGTTTACATTATAGAGTTGTGAATGTTTGTACAGGAGATATAGGAAGTATAGCTGCAAAAAAATATGATACAGAAGGATGGATGGCTGATGAAGAATTTAGGGAAATTGGTTCAAACAGTAATTGTACAGATTATCAAGCTAGAAGATTGAATATAAGATATAGGCATAAAGAGGGACAAGCACCTGTTGGCTTTGTTCATACACTAAATAATACAGCTATTGCTACAAGTCGAACAATGATTATGATTCTTGAACAACATCAACAAGCGGATGGGACTATTAAAATTCCGAAAGTTCTACAAAAATATATGAATGGAATGGAATACATTCAAGGTCAATTAAATAAATTGAAAATTTAAAAATTTTTATGCAATTACGCCTAATAAATCAACTTTAGTAATAATACCTGTTAAATTTCCTTTTTTCTGTACTAAAATTGCTGGATAAAATTTGAGTAGATTGGATAATAAAGATAAAGGCGCATCCTCATTAACTTGAGGAAATGGTTCATCCATGATCTCGGATACATTCCTTGCACTGCTTGGACTTTTTCCCATAGAAATAATATACTCTAAAAGAGTTGTTTCACTCACGCTTCCTACGGGTTTATCCCCATCCAAAACCGGTAATTGGCTAAACCCAGTTCTTTTCATTATACTTATTGCTTCTTGGATTGATGTCAATTTTTGGATACTAACAATAGAACGATTCATCAATTCTCCAGCAGTAACTTGCTTATTTTGCTCAAGTCGGTCTAATGCTTCTATAAGTGCTTTTACTTTAATGTAAGAGGGTTCGATATTACCTGCTTCTAGTTTAGCGATGTAAGATTGACTAACACCAGCCAATTCAGCTAATTGACTTTGAGTTAGCCCCAGTTTCCGTCTTCTTTCGGGTATTAAATCTAAAGAAGGTAACATCGCGAAAGTACACGAACAGTGTCACATATATTCTTTTCGGGATATTTTTTAAAAATTTTATTCGTTTTAATAATAGATAATATTATCTTAGGAATAATATTCATAAAAAACAATATATACAGGAATACAATCATAACCTAAAACACCTTAAGGATGATGATTAAATGAGTTTAGAATTAAAAGATTGGGGCTCCTTCAAAGATATAGGTAAAGGATATGGCTTTAATATTGAAGGAAAATTTCATTCATTACTTGAGACAAAAAAAGGTTCGTACAGAGGAAACCATTCACACCCCAATGAGCAATATACAATAATATTATCAGGTAAAGCGAAGTATTTATTTTCAATAAATGGAAAAATTTTCGAAAAAGAATTAGAAAAGGGAAAAATATTCAAGATGGATGCAAAAATTCCCCACATCATGATTCCTGAAAATGACATAATTACGTTCGAGTGGTGGGATGGAGATTTTATAGCTGATGATATTGATTCAGTGTTCAAAGATTATACTGATAGTAGAATTGGACCAGATAAAATTAAAAAAGGGTAGATAGGTGATTGTATCTCTTCGAAACTAAAAATAAAAATCTTATAACATACGAGTTGTTGCCACCACGAGGAAGTGAGGGCACACATATTGAAACCGTGAAAGCTTTTACTAAACATCTTGATGCAGTCACGGTTACAGATAATCCAATGGCTACACTTAGGGCATCTTCAATTGCATTTGGTAAAATTGCACAAGATATTCTAAAAATCGAAGTAATCCCAAACTTGAGTTGTAGAGATAGAAACCTTCTAGCACTTCAATCAGAGGCAATGGGTGCTCATTTATTAGGATTTAGAAACCTTTTCCTAATTACAGGAGATGTACCAAAAGACAAGAAGGGATTCAAAGGAGTGTGGGAAGTCCATGCGATTGAATTTTGCAGAATTATTAAAGGCTTGAATATAGGCATAGCTAAGGTACGTGGCGTTCAACAAGAATTAGCAGGTTCAACCAATTTTAAAGTAGGTGGAGCTATTGTATTAAATAGAATAAATGAGCATGAGACATTAATAAAAAAAATTGACGCAGGTTTTGATTATTTTATTACTCAGATAACATTTGATGCTGACGAAGTAATTGAATTCTTTTCAATAGCAGAGAAAAGGGAGATTTCAATCAATAAGCATATTCAAATTGGATTTTGTACACCATCTAATATTAAAAAGTTTAAAACAATAACGCAAATGCCAGGTGTATCAATTAATCCAGAAATAGTTACAAAAATGGAGAAGGGATTAAACTATAAAGAAACGTTATTAAATCATTTATTAGAGACAAGAGATAAAATAAAGTCCAACCTTAAAGGGTACAGCATTGGCTTCCACATTATGCCAATGGGTAGCGATGAATTAGGTGGGAGATTGGTAGAGGAAATAAAAACATGATAGGAACGTATGTAACTGGGGCATTGCCAAGAACTCAAGAACTCATATCCAAAACAAGATTATATGATAGAGGGAGGCTTTCAGAAGGAGATCTGGATGTTGCTTATACTGAAGCAACAAAAAAGGTTGTTGAAATCCAAGAAAATACAGGGATAAATTACATAAGCGATGGTATGCTGAAGTGGCAGGATCTTTTTAGACCATTCAGCAGCAGACTTGGGGGAGTAGAGCCTGGTCCAATGCTTAGATGGTTTAATAATAATACATTCTACAAAGCGCCAATAATTAAAAATGAATTAAAAATAATGGCACCAGTCTCAGATCCACAAATAAAGTTTTTACCTAAAAATAAAAACTGGAAAGTAACTCTACCTGCTCCATATACATTTGCGACAATGAGTCATGACTCTTTTTATAAAGATAAAAAAGAGTTAATGAAAGTATTCGCTAGTATTTTAAACCAAGAAATTAAGACGCTGGAAAAAATTGGCTTCAAATATATTCAATTAAATGATCCTGCCCTTGTGTATATGACAACTGCTCCACAAAGATCGGAGTTAACTGATATCATCAAGATATTCGAGACAGTAACTGAAGGTGTTAAGGTAAGGACTTGTCTACATACCTTCTTTGGTGACGCTACTCAAATACTGAAATTAGCTGGAAGTATTGCAGTTAATGATATTGGCGTAGATCTATACGATACTGATCCAGAAGCTTTCAAAGGCATTACATTGAATGATGGCCTAGCATTAGGGATAATAAACGCACGAAATTCAATAATCGAAGACCCACATGATTTGAAAAAAATAATTGTAGAAATACAAAAGGAAGTGGAAGTTAAACAATTATATATTATACCAAATTCTGACATGGATTTTCTTACATTTGACAAAGCAGAGGAAAAGATCAAAGTTATGAAAAAAACAGTTGAAAATTTAAAGGAGGCTTAATTTTGGAGAAATTATTTCAGACTTATGAAATTGGTAGTTTAGCTAAACATAATTGGAGGCTTAAAGGATACAGTGGAGCTAAAATCACTGAAGAGGATATTTCAGAGCTTGAGTATTGGGGAAAAAAATTAAGCATAGACACCAACCCCTTAAAAGAACTCATTAAAACAACTTCATCCAATAAAAAACAAGAAATCGTAAAGTGGAGTGCCTTATACGCAATAAAAATGTTTGAAAAACTTGGCTTAGACTATGTTTATTCCGGTGAACAGTGGCGTGAAGAAATGTATGCTCATGTTATCAAAAACCTCGAAGGCTTTCTATTTAGTGGGTGGATTAAAAGTTTTGATTATAGATATTTCAGGAAAGCTGCAGTTATTGATAAAGTGAAATACAAAGACCCATACTATATAGACGAATTTAATTTTATCAAATCAATCGCCAACAATAAACTCAAGGTACCAATAACAGGACCATATACCCTGATTGAATGGAGTTTTAATGAATATTATGATAAAAAGAATATTAATATTAAAAATCTTAAGGAACGCAAATTGAAGGCACGAAAGGAGTTTATTTTTGATATTGTTGATGAAGGACTTCGCCCAGAATTTAAAAAATTAATTGATGCTGGGGCAAAATGGATTCAGATCGACGAACCAGCAATTACTACACATCCCAATAAAGAAGAGATGGAACTTTTTGTTGAAGCATGGAATAGATTAGTTAAAGGCTTTGATTGCACATTTAGCCTTCATAACTGTTTCAGTGACTACAAATTATTAGCAAAATATGTATCAGACTTGAAAGAATGTAGCCAACTTTCTCTTGAATTTGCAAACCGAGATAATAAACAAGTAGGAAAAAATAGACCAGCATATAATGATTTGAGGGATTTTGAAGATAATGGCTACAAAGGTGCATATGCTCCAGGTTTCTTAAATGTCCACACCGATGAGATCGCTTCACCTGAAGTAATTCGTGATAGAATTCTATATGTAGCAAATATTGTTGGTAAAGAACGAACATGGGTAAGTCCTGATTGTGGACTAAGAACTAGAAGCTGGGAAATTGCTTATAATAAACTAGAAAATATGGTTAAAGGAGCAGAACTAGCTAGAAAAATTGTATCATAATTTCATTTCATTTAATTTTTCAATAATTTTACTGGAAGGATCAGAAACATGTCTTCTAAATAGAGAAGATACAATATTATCGACTTGAAATTGTGGAATAACATGGTGTTGTGAAGGCTTCACTAATCTTAAGCCCTGTAATTTAAATAAACCATTTTCAGAGAGGTCAAACCGCCATTTATGTTTGTTAAACTCTATAAGTCCAACACCATCAGGAATTATGCTAGGAGATAACAACTTCATTGGAGTAAGTAAATAATTATAATTACAAGCTGAAAAAATGAAACCATTTTTATAATCATTTAAACTAACTTTGACTTCAATTCCTAAAATATTATTACCCAAATATTGTATACCATTTTTCTCGTTAACTATTTGCTCCCTAACTCCGCATACATCAATAATTGAATGACTATCAAGAGCGTGAAGCCTTTTCTGACCTAATACTGTTACAGATACTTCAGGAGCAACAACAAAACAGCCATGAGTTAATAGCCATGCTTGACCCACAATTTTTAAAAAATTATGTAGATCGGTTTCAACCATAATGATCTTGAATGAAAAAAATTTAACAAATATTTAACGAATTAGGATTTTTCTTAAGGACATAAATGAATTAATTATGAATTTTTTCCAATGCAGACGCAATAATTAATGGAAGTAACGATGTCACTTCACCAAAAATTGTTTCAGTCATATTCACTTTTTTACCTTTCAATTTCCCCCAACTTACAGACTCTTTTAATGGTGCTCCACTCAAACTTCCATCATCTGTCTGAGCTGAACTGATTTGAATAGCTGCATCTAAGCCTTCCTTTAAGGTATGCATGTATTGAGTGTGATGTTTTGGTGTCCCGCCACCCAAAATAATTGCTCCAGATTTTTTGGATTCATACACAATATCACTAAAAAGGTTAAAGTCCAATAACGGGTTTAAACTCAGAGGTTTTTGTTTTGAATATATCCACATAGGTATGCCAAGCATGCAATCGACAAACCCTGGGCTGAAGATTGGCGTATTTTTTTCAGCTGCAACACGTAATATACTATCAGGATCGTTAATTCTTAATCCAACTTCTCTAAGTAGTGAATGAATAGCAGTGTTGATCCTTTTTTCTTCTGGAATATCATCAAGAATTTTATAAAAAAAGGATTCCAATTTTATAAAAGTCTCATTCTTAAAATAAATATCATAAGCCCGGTTTATTCCTTTTTTATATAGTTCATTGTCGTCAATATTTATTTGACCAATGTAGTGTTTGTGGCCCATTGATTCAATTAGATCACCTACAATGTTAGCCCCGTTAGTCACAACAGCGTTAATATATTCTGCCTTAATTAAATCTGAAAATAGATTTCTTAAACCACCATGACATAAGGGCCCTGATAAAGTAATAAAAACAGTATATTCTGGGTTACTGAACATTTCAGCTACTATATCAGCTGCGCGACCGACCCTGCCACCTTGTAATACTCCTGTTTTTGCCATAGCATCTGTTAATTCTGATGCTGTCATTCCTGGACGGAGGCGCATCTGTTCGATGCGCTTCATAATATTCAATCCTTAGTTTTTAACTCTATTAATCTTATACCGCTCTAATATTTTCCAGTATTCAACTTCTTTACCAGCAGCAACTTTTCCAGCAATATCTTCATCAGAGGGCATTGAAATATCGAAGGTTTCAAAAGTTTCAAGATCCATGAGCTGTACTCCACTGGGTGATACAGAAACAATCTGCGCACTTCTT
>VGJH01000068.1 GCA_016867505.1 Candidatus Bathyarchaeota archaeon | reverse complement strand
GTTTCCTTCCGAAAATTCGTAGACTCGTTTAACCAATGCAATGTATCTCCAGTTTGACGTGAAGGCTAATGAGCGAGATTCTCATAAAGTTAACTCTTTTTAATGAAATTATCTGAAATTGTTTATTCCTAATTTTTAAAGTAAATTTTTCTTAAATTTGATTAGTCATAAAAATATCTTTAATTTGAATAAAATTTGTAAAAAGAACGTGTTTAAATGTATTTATTAACATAAGAATTAAATATAAACTATTTTAATATATGATGAAAATACATGAAAATGTATATTTTTAACATTTTTTTTATAGCAATTTAAATAATTATATTAATTATTAAAGAAATTAAGAACCGATTTGGATAAGAGTTATAAGCTAGTATTTTTTTCTTATCATAGTCTTCAGAAGTGATTCTTTGACAACAGCTCTACGCAATAAAATGGTTTGTAATGAGTGTGGTAGCATCAACCTGTTAAGAGATTATGAGACTGGAGAACTGGTCTGTGAAAAGTGTGGAGTGGTTATTTCCTCTACCATGATTGATACTGGGCCAGAATGGCGTGCATTTGATCAGGAGCAGAGGGATAAGCTTCCTAGAGTTGGGGCACCTGTCACATGGACGATTCATGATAAAGGTCTCAGCACAACAATTGGTTGGCAAGATCGTGATGCTTCTGGTCGTAGGCTTAGCCCCGAAGAACGAGCACGACTTTATAGGTTAAGGAAATGGCATCGTAGAAGCAAGGTCAGTGATTCAACACAGCGTAATCTTGCTCATGCTCTGAGTGAAATGAGTAAAATTGCATACAAACTTAATCTGCCACGTAATGTCATCGAGACTTCTAGCATGGTTTATCGAAGGGCGATACAGAAACAATTGATTAGAGGACGAACAATTCAGAGTGTTGCTGTTGCCAGCATATATATGGCCTGCAGACAATGTAATATTATTCGAACCCTTGAAGATGTCGCAGTTGCAGCAAATATTACTAAGAAAGAAGCAGCAAGAAACTACCGATTTCTGTTAAGAGAACTTAATCCTGAAGTTCCACAAGTTGATCCTCATGGTTACATCAGTAAAATTATTAATAAATTAGCTTTAACAGGTGAAACTGAAATTCTTGCCATGAGTATTCTAAAGAAAGCATCAACTCTTAAATTAACGAGCGGTCGTGGGCCTTCTGGGATTGCTGCAGCTTGTATTTACATAAGCAGTCAACTTACTGACGAGCGCAGAACACAGGGTGAAATTGCTAAAGAAGCTCAAGTCACTGAAGTTACGATTAGAAACCGTTACAAAGAACTCGCTCAACGTCTAGATTTTACAATAACTCTTTAACCTTCCTTATATTTCTCAACCTATTTTCTATTAGTGAACTCTATGGATGAGGGATACCTTGTTTTTACTGGTAGACCTAACGCAGGTAAAAGCAGTTTAATCCGAGCTGTAACTGGAATAAAAGCAGTAGTAGGTAAAGAACCAGGAACTACCCAAAAAATTGATTTTTATCCTTTATCAAAAAATTTGAGCCTCGTAGATATGCCAGGGTATGGGAGAAGTCTTCACGCAGGTAGGAATACCGAGGAAAACACTAAAGATATGATACTTGATTTTTTAAAAAATAATTCAAAAAAAATTATTCTAGCAATTCATGTTGTTAATACTTCAACATATTTAGAGACAGAATCCCGATTAGCAAAAAAAGGCTTCATTCCCATCGACGTTGAGTTAGTCCATTATATGAAACGTGATTTAGGAATTCCCTGTTTAGTAGCAGCTAATAAAATCGATAAGGATAGAGACTCTTTAATTCAAGATAATTTAGAATCATTAAAAGAGGGATTAGGTCCAACAATTCAGGTTTATCCTGTAAGCGCAAGAACAAACGACGGTATTGGCATATTGAAAGATGATGTCAGAAGAAAACTAGTGGAAAAAGGTTACAAAAATCCCTTCGAATACGTTAAATAAATTACTGTTCACAGCCTATTACGCCAGCAGCATCCACCGCGAATCGTGCTTTCTCTTCTGGGAGATAGGGCGAGTCTATTACTTGAGCTATTCTAGTGTTTTCTTTTCCTTTACGTAAGTATATCCTGTGGGTACAGGCGTGTGCCATGACATGGCCACCGGTTGGCTTATTGGGGTCACCATAGCTGGTATCTGGTTTAGCTTGAACTTGGTTTGTGAGGACTATTGAGAGGTTAAACGCTTCTGCGACGCGGAGCAATGCTGCCAGACAGGCTCCTATCTTCTGCTGTCTGTCACTGAGGGTTCCTCTTCCAATGTACTCTCCACGGAAATGTCCGATCATGCTATCGACGATGACGAGCTTCACGTTGTTTTCTTGGACTACCTGAGGTAAGTTTTTGATGAGTAGTGTCTGGTGTTCGCTGTTGAAAGCTCTTGCTACGAGGACGCCATTGAGTATCTCTGTTGAGTTTAATCCTCTGGCTTCAGCTATCTGTTTTATGCGTTCTGGGAGAAATGTTCCTTCTGTGTCTATGACACAGACTTTTCCGCCAAAACCACCTTGCTCTACTGGTAATTGAGCCAAAACGCTTAAAGTGAAGCATAATTGAGTTTTCCCTGAGCCAAATTCTCCGATGAGTTCTGTGATAGCCGCAGTTTCGATTCCTCCGCCTAGGATTCTATTAAGATCAGGGCTTCCTGTGTTGCATCGGAGCATGAGTTTTCTTTGCTCAAGAACTTCTGTGGCTGGAATAAATCCATGGTCAATTTTGTTTCGTGCGAGTTGACTCACTTTCTGTGCAGTATCAGCTCCCATCCCTGTTAATTCTTCTATTTCCCTAGATGGAGTTACTGCAATAGCCTCATACGTTGATAAACCTGCTTTCCTTAGTTTAGATATTGTTGTGCTTGATACTCCTTCAAGATCAATAACGATGCTTTCCTCAGCCAACATGATCGAATGGCTCTAGTCTAAACATAATTTATAATGTGCACGCATATGTTGTGAAGGGAGAGATAAGTGAAAGTGGTTAAGCTGACAGGAATCCCCCATCAACTACAACAAAGGCCCCCGTCATATAGCTTGAGAGATCTGATGCTAAAAATATTGCAACCCTTGCTACTTCATCGGGGTCTCCAGCTCTCCCCATAGGTAGTCTGCTTCTGAATTCAAGGCCAGTTTTAGCAAATCCAAGTTTGCCTTTAAGTAGATCCCTGGCAACCCCCTTTGTACCAGGTGTGATGATTCCCCCTGGTATTATAGCGTTGACACGGAATCCTGTATCACTGTAGTCTTTAGCTAGAGCACGAGTTAAACCGATTATGCCCGTTTTTGAAACATCGTAATGCACCATCTCTTTCTTGAATGGCATCACTGCTTCAATGCTGCTGACATTAATTATGATTCCCCCCTTGTCAATTCTATTTTTAATGAAGTGTTGACACATCCAAAGAACTGCTTTAAAATTAATTGAATATACTTTTTCAAAAAAAGCTTCATCCATATCTAAGAAATCTTTCATTGGATAAATTCCTGCATTATTAATTATGATATCCGGGGCTGAACCCTGAATTTCATTCCACAATTTATCAATTTCAGTTTTTTTAGATAAATCGATTATTTTTGAAGTTATTTTTATTCTATTATTCTTTAAACTTGATGTGAGTTCATATAATTTTTTTTTCGTCAATATCAACGAGAATCAAATCGACTCCTGACTCTGCTAAGCGTTCACATATCGCTTTGCCTATACCTGCAGCAGCTCTAGTAACTAATGCGGTTTTACCATTAAGTTTCAGCATTTCAGTTAATGTTTTGTTAGGTTTTGACAATGTATCGGATATTGCTGGAAGTAAGTCAATAAACTTTCTATAAGTGTAATAAAACTTTAGTGGTTCAATTAACTTATTTTATTAAAGCATCATGGTCTGGTAAAATTATTTCAACATCCCGAATTTCTTTAAAGAGATATCCCCCTAAACAGACACTTATTCCTAGAAGACCAATTATGATGTATAGAAGTGCAATTCCTGCTCCAAGGCCTGTTCCTGTCAACCAACCAAAATATGGTACTAAATAGCCTCCCTCTTTCATCCCAGGAATTAGAATATTATCAGCAAGAGGACCAGCAATAGACATAGCTATTGGTGATGATATTTGTGCAATGAAGGCTCTTGTAGCAAAAACTCTACCCTGCATCTCGTATGGTACTTTTGATTGCCATAATGATTGACTTGATCCATTAGTAACTGGGAGGAAAAACATTGATAAAAATGCACCAGCTAACCAGAAAATATTCGATTGACCAATCCCCAACACAAACACTCCAAAAAGATAACTCGCAGCCCCACCAAGAAAGATTCCATTGATTTTTCTTTTTGGCCCACCCCAAGCACTTAAAATTATTCCACCTAAAACCCCACCTACACCAAAAGCTGCTTGAATTGTTCCAAGCATGACTGTATCATTTCCCGTTCTTAGAAGGATAAGTGGAGTAAAAAGAGTGAAAACAAAACCATATAACAGGTTTGAAAGGAAAAAGGATAATTGGAGACCGAGTAATCCTTTTCTGCTTCTTATGAATTTGAATCCGAATAATGAATCTTCTAATAAAGTTACTTGTTTTTCTTCTTTCTTAATGGTTTGAGGAATATGTAATGCTGTCAATGATGTAACTGCAATTAAAAAAGTAACAATATCCAGACTTAATATTCCCCATATACCAATTATATTTATGAGAAAACCTGCTAACATTGGAGCAAAAATGTTTGAAATTGAATCAGCAAGTGATAAAAGTCCGTTGGCTCTTGCATATTGCTCTTTTGGCAAAACTAAACTTATTGTTGAACTATAAGCGGGGAAACTAAAAGATTGAAAAATACCTGTGAAAATCCCAACCACATATAGGTGCCACACTTCGAGTTTGCCAAATGAAAATAAAATCAAAATAGTTAAAGTACCAATCGCTGAAGCTGTATCACTTAATACTAATACAAATTTTCTGTTCCACCTGTCAACTAATGCTCCTGCAATTGGGCCCATAATTATTGTAGGTGCAAAATTGAACAAACCAACTAATGCAAGAGCAGTCGCCTGACCAGTATCTTGCCAAGCCCAGACAGCTAATGCAAATTGACTCATTGCTGTCCCCAGAAGTGAAAAAAATTGACCAGTCCAGATAAATGTAAAATTTCTCATACTTGTTTTTGATTCAATATTTTTTTCGCTCTGCATACCACTAATCTTCATGTTATTATTAAAACATATGTTTTAATATTAAAATTTTAATATTAATGGTTATAATATCGTTTTATTTTAATTTGGTAACTAACTTAAGAAATATATAGTTCATTAATGTTGCTTGCATTAATGGGTGTAGTCTTCGACATTCAGCATTATGCAATACATGATGGTCCTGGAATTCGTACTATTGTATTTATGAAAGGATGTCCTTTAGATTGTCCCTGGTGTCATAATCCTGAAAGTAAGTCATTTAAATCAGAATTTATGTGGTGGCCAGATAAATGTATTGGATGTAAAGCTTGTGTTCAATCATGTATAAAAAATGCCATAGTATTAAATCCAAATCTTATAATTGATGAAGAAAAATGTATAAAATGTGGCAGTTGTGTAACTGCTTGTTATTCTGAAGCTTTGGAACTAGTCGGAAAAAATATGACTGTGGAAGAAGTCATGGATGAAATTAAGAAAGATATTGTTTTCTATGAAGAATCCGGTGGAGGTGTTACCTTTAGTGGAGGAGAGCCATTTTCACAGCCTGATTTTTTATATGATCTACTTATGGCTTGTAAAAATGAAAAGATACACACTGCTATTGAGACCTGTGGATTTACAGATTCAGAAAATATTTTAAAAATTAGAGATTTTGTTGACCTATTTTTATATGATATAAAAATTCTTGATAGCGACCTCCATGAGAAATTTACTGGAGTAAAAAATGAGTTAATTTTCAAAAATTTGAATCTTTTAAAAGGTAAGAATGTCATTATCAGAATTCCCTTAATTCCCCACATTAATGACGATATAAATCAAGTTCAATTATTAGGTGAATTCTTATCGTTTAATGGATTTAATGAGATTCATATTTTGCCTTATCATAAAGCTGGCTCAGAAAAGTTGAAACGACTAAATACAAGCAAAACGCCTTTTTATTTTGTTGAGACTCCAAGTGAGGATGCAATTAGAACCATAGTTCAAAAATTAAAAAAATTTAATCTAAATGTGAAAGTTGGGGGATAAAATGAAGGATCGAGTAAAAAGATTACGTGAAAATAGTATTTACACTAAACCATTTATTTCGGTTGAAAGAGCGAAATTATTAACTGATTTTTATAAGAATTCGGAGAATCAAAAGTATAGTGTACCTGTCTTTAGAGCCCTTGCTTTAAGATATCTACTATTAAATAAAAAAATATCAATTAATGAAGACGAACTAATTGTTGGTGAAAGAGGGCCTTCACCCAAAGCAACTCCAACTTTCCCAGAACTTTGCTGCCATTCTCTTGATGATTTTGATATAATGAATACAAGAAAAAGGACGCCTTTTATTGTCGATGAAGAGACTTACCAATTATATTCCAAAGAAATTATTCCTTTCTGGCATGGTCGAACAATTAGGGAGAAAATATTCAATGCAGTTCCTAATGATTGGATTGAATCATTTGAAGCAGGGATATTTACAGAATTTATGGAGCAAAGAGCCCCAGGTCATGCAGTTTTAGGTAACAAGATCTATGCTAAAGGATTAAAATATTTTAAAGATGAAATAAGACAAAGCATACTTTCTTTAAATTATTTTTCAGATCCTCATGCTTACGATAAGCATGAAGAACTTAAAGCGATGGAGATTGTTGTTGACTCATTAACTGATTTTGCTAAAAGATACTCTAATCTAGCAAATGAATTAGTTAATAAAGAAAAAAATGTTCAGAGAAAGACGGAATTATTAAGAATCGCTGAAATTTGCAATCATGTTCCCTTTAATCCTCCTAGAGATTTTTGGGAAGCTCTACAATGCTACTGGTTCTGTCATTTGGCTGTTGTTACTGAATTAAACACATGGGATAGCTACTGTCCAGGAAGACTTGATCAGCATTTAATAGGCTATTA
>VGJH01000067.1 GCA_016867505.1 Candidatus Bathyarchaeota archaeon | reverse complement strand
GTAATTTTCCTTCTACTTGTCAACTATGTCGGATCAAAATTGGGATTAATAACTTCTGAAGATGGTGCTAAGACTAATCAAAGTACTAGAACTGAAAAGATTCTATTACTTCGTGCAATCACGCCAATCATAATTGTTTCCACTCTCACAAGTGTTGTCAGTTTACCATGGATTGCTAAAGTTCTTGATCCAATTGCTATTAATATCCCAATAATTGCTGATCAATCAATAATCTTTCAGGTCTTCCAACCATATGTCTGGTGTCTGGTAAGTATCCTTCTTTCAATGTTCATCATTAAACCAACTAAAAAAACAATAACTGAATCTATGAGTCTTTTACGAAAAAGGCTTGTTCCTTATCTTATTGCTAGCTGGGTCTGCAGTGGTATGGTTTTCACTTACAACTGGAGTGGAATGGTCATCAATGAGCAGAATAAATTAATACTCTTATCAGGAAATGAAGGATTAAACCTCATAAACTCATTAGCTAATGCTGCATCAAATGCTGGCTCTACAATGTATATCATACTAGTTCCATTCATGGCAATTTTTGGGTGTATGCTATTCGGATCAGAACTCACATCAACCTTATTCTTTGTAAGATTTCACTATATAGCTGCTAAAACACTTAACATAATGAAGCCCTTGAACTTAATTGCAGGACATATAATCAGTAATCTTGGAATAGTAGATGTAAGAAAAATGGCAAGAAGCCTCGCAATCATAGGTGCCTATGGGGAAGAGTGGAAAACAATGCGTTTTACATTTGTATTAGGATTCTTAATAACACTAATAATTATCCCATTGCTCCTCTATTTATTTTAAACTAAATATTGAAGACTTGGAAAATTACATTTTCACTCAACATATTATTTTTTATAATGGTAAAAGATATAACTCATTTAAATTTTATATTAATGGTTAGTTGAATATGTTTTTAAAAATATCTGGGGAAGGAAATCAATGAAAGACGATAAAAGTAAAAAAACGCGGTCGCTGAGATTTGATAAACAGATTTTATTTGTAAATGAAATCGCTGGCCAATATTTCTGCGAAAAGAAACTTGAGATGCAACATATTCATGGAAGAGTTGAGACTGATCTCAAAACTATGGGAGCTGAAGCCCATGAAATGTTGATTGATGACAGTGAAAAAGTAAGCCAAGAAGAATTATTCTTAGAGATACAAAAGAAAAAACAAGTAATAGCCTATGAAATGAAGCTATTAGGCGAATATAGGAATATCACACTTTTTGGTAGACCGGACTGTGTTTTCTTTGATAAAGGTATTCCAAAAACAGTACTAGAATTCAAATTTAGTAATTATAAGAAGCCATTTAATGATTTTCATATACAAGTTGGTGCCTACTGTCTTCTCCTTGGGAAAATGGGTTTCAAGATTAATGAATTATATTATGGAATCGTAATGGTTAATCCATCAGTTAAAGACAAGAAAAATTTGATAAATAGCATTTTAGATTATACGTCAAAAAATAATTTTATTGACCCGATTGTTGATTTTGGTAATGCACGAATGTATTTTTGTAAATATAATTCTGAGAGCATATTAAACGAACTAAACTGGGCAATAGATTATTGGACCAGACAAAGGGAAGCAATTCCAACTACAAACCAAAAAAAATGTATGAGCTGTGAATATAACAAAAAATGTGAAAACTCACTCATCACCATTTAAGAGACTATGCTGAATTTCAGATACTCACCAATTTTTATTCAACCAAACAATAAATTTAAGTAAAATGAGCGCAGTCACCTCTGATTTTCAAATCTTTGTTAAACCAATTGGCGCACTTTGTAACTTGGACTGTTATTACTGTTATTATCTTAAAAAGAAAGAACTATACAATAATGAAGAAAATTTTCAGATGAAACTCGATGTTCTAGAAAATTACATTATTCAGCATATTCAAGCTTGTCAAAATGAAGTAATACAATTTTCTTGGCATGGAGGTGAACCCACTCTACTTGGATTAAATTATTTTAAAAAAATTGTAGAACTTCAAAAGAAACACAAACCACCTAAAAAAAGGGTTTTAAATGGAGTCCAAACAAATGGGACCCTACTTAATGGAGAATGGATAAAATTTTTTGTGAAAGAAGGATTTGCCATAGGTTTAAGCCTTGATGGCCCTCAACCAATGCATGATAGATATCGAGTTACAAAAGACAAAAAATCAACGTATCAACAGGTCATAAATAGTTATAAATTATTAAAGAAACTCGAGGTTCATACAGATATTTTATGTGTAGTTAGTGACTCTAATGTCAAATTTCCTAAAGAAGTCTATAATTTTTTCAAACAATTAAATGTCGAGTATCTAACTTTTCTACCATTAATCGAATTTGTTCCAGGTAATGAAAAACAAGCAAGCCCTCAAAGCATTTCAGCTAAGGATTGGGGAAATTATTTATGCACAATTTTTGATGAATGGGTCGAGAAAGATATTGGCAAGATAAAGATTCAGATTTTCGAAGAAGCATTAAGAGCAGCTTTTAACCAAGAACACTCACTCTGCATTTTTCGATCAACTTGTGGAAATATACCAGTGATTGAGCATAATGGAGACTTTTACTCATGTGACCACTTTGTAGATCCGAAGCATAACCTAGGAAATATTATGAAACAGCCATTAATCGAATTGCTTGAAAGCTCAAACCAGAAAGCATTTGGTGAAGCAAAAAACTCGACTCTACCAAAATATTGCAGAGAATGTAATGTCCTTAACATGTGTAATGGAGAATGCCCCAAGAATAGATTCATTAAAACCTCAGATGGCGAAGAAGGATTGAACTATCTTTGTGAAGGCTATAAAAAGTTCTTCAACCACTGTAAACCATTTATTAATCAAGTAGCCACGTTATGGAGACAACAGAAATAAAAAAATTAGGTTAACTTCTTTTTAAAGAATTCAAGTGTCCTTTCCCATGCAAGTTTTGCTGCTGCTTCATTATATTGTTGACCAGTATCATTGAAGAAAGCATGTTTAGCTCCCTCATACATGTGGATTTTGTATTCAATCTTTGATTGTTTTAAGGCAGCTTCGAAGGCTGGAATACCTTCATTGATTCTTGCATCATCACTAGCGTAATGAATTAACATAGCAGCCTTGATTTTTGGTACATCTTCTGCTGGGGCTTGTCTACCATAGAATGGTGCTGCTGCTTGAACATCTTGTGAACTAACAGCAACCTGATTAGTTATTCCACCACCCCAACAAAATCCAGTGACTCCCACCTTACCATTTGAGTCTGGATGTGTTTTCAGATACTTCACTGCAGCTAAATAATTCTTGAGATTATCTTGGGGATCTAATTTTTGCATAAGGGGACGACGTTCATCAGAGTTTTCAGGGGTTCCACCAAAAGGAGATAATGCATCAGGGGCAATTACTAAATAACCTTCCAATGCAAACCTTCTGGCAACTTCTTTTATATGAGGAACCAAACCCCAAATTTCATGAATGACTATAACCCCACCACGTTTAGCAGCGCCTTTTGGTTTAGCAAAATGGGCAATAATTTCACCTTTTTCACTAGGATACTTAATATCAGCAACTTCTAAACGAGGATCATTTTCAGAAACATGCGTAACCAACATAACTCACCTCAATTTTAAACAATAAAACAATAGCAAGACAAGTATATATCATCTTTTTTAATATCGATATAAAAATTCATTTTAATAAATTAAGATAATCTAAGAGACTTATAATATATTTAAGAGGTGATTTACTATAGCCTTAGTTTGATTTAAGCAATAATTTTGTTGGTGCTTGCTATTGATTAGTAGAAAAAAAATAAAGGGATTGATTTCAGCATTCTCGGTACCAACACTTTACTGGGAACTTCTCATTATTGGAACTGCTTTAATGACGGGTATAAGTCTGCCAAGCAGTTTCCTACCCATAATTGCAGCTGACATAGATCAATTGAGTGTGCTTGTTGGTCTTGTAGTATCTGCATGGTTTTTTTCTCGAATCTTTTTAGAATTTCCAGCTGGTTTAATAAGTGATAGAGTAAGTCATAGGAGACTTCTCATTCTTGGGATGGCTTTAAGTGCCTTTGGGCCATTACTCTGTAGCCTTGCATCAAATATTTGGATGCTAATTATTGGTCGAGGAATATGGGGTCTTGGCACAAGTCTCTACTTTATGAGTAATATGGCTATGTTGACGGAGATTCTGCCCCAGAATATTAGGGGTAAAACCTGGGATTGTTTCAAGGCATTGAATTCCTTGGAAGTTTCTTAGGATCCCCAATTAGAGCTTTTCTAGCAGCCTATCTTAGTTTTTATCAGGTATTTTGGTTTACATTAGCATTAACAATAATTTCATTAATCATTGCATTACTCTCTAGTAATTTAAAAAGGTAGACCAAAAAGGAAGCAGCAAAAAAAATCCATCAATAAAGGAGATAGTGTTAGCTCTAAAAAACTGCAAAATTTTAGCTATATGCGTAAGTACATTTATTCGAATGCTTGTTGTTCAAGGAATATTTCAAACAATTTTTCAACTATATCCTAAAAAAGTTCTTTATTTTAACCTTGAGTCAATTGGATTAATTGTTGGTATTAAAATACTGGGCCAAATCCCAGCATTGATAGGGGCAAGAATATTATCTGATAAGCTTGGAAGGCTTCCCATATTAATGACTGGTTTTGGTATAACCTGTTTAGCTAATCTTATTCCCTTTTGTCAAAGTTTTGAGCCAGTAATGCTGATAACATTCCTCTCAGGAATTTGAGAAGGATTAGATATGACTACCTTAATGGCATTATATCAGACATTGCACCTCAGAATCTGAGAGGTGGTATAATTGGATTATATAGAACTTTCAGGGATTTTGGTGGATTCATAGGACCAATTTTATTCATGATCTCTTATGAAGTAATTGGCACAGCTAACACATTTTTATTATGAGCTGGCTTATGTTTCATAAATATAATAATTTTTTATTTAATGAAAAGTCAAAATATTTCATCAAGTTAAGGAAATAAAATTTACCAATTTTGAATAGTGTATCCATTAAATCTTTAACTAACGGATAATGATGCTAAAGTCAATGACATCTTCTACAAAGAATAAAGAAGGATCACTTGCATTTGGTGGACAAGCACTTATCGAAGGTGTCATGATGCGTTCAGGTTCAAAAATGGTTTTATGTGTAAGAAATCCACAAGGAAATATAATTATACAACATAATGAAATTCATTCAATTTCGAATAAATATCCAATATTAAAACTTCCATTCATTCGAGGGATAATGGTTCTTATTGAAACTCTTTATTATGGCACTAAAGGAATATTCTTTTCAGCAAACACAGCACTCGATGGAGAAGAAGAATTTACCTTTAAAGAATACCTTCTAGTGATTGGTATGGTTTTACTAATGAGTGCCTTTTTTGCAGTTGCCCCATTTATTTTAACTACTTATCTAAATCTAACAGGCGTATTATTCAATATTGTTGAAGCTGTTGTTAGATTAATTTTTTTTATATTATATCTCTATGGTATTTCATTGTGGAGAGATTTTAGAAGAGTATTACAGTATCATGGTGCAGAACATAAAGCAATAAATGCATATGAAGCAGGAATAAACTTAGAAGTAGAGTTTGTTGACAAGTTTTCACGATTTAATCCCCGATGTGGCACCTCATTCTTGTTTATTGTAGTCTTATTAAGCATCATACTTTATTCAATTCTACCAAACATGGATTATATTCAACGATTATCATCAAGAATTTTATTAATTCCAATAATTGGATCACTTTCTTATGAATTGCTGAAAATTAGTGATAAATATCGTGAATTAGAGATAATGAAAATTATTACATTACCAGGGTTAACATTCCAAAGATTAACTACTAAAGAACCTGAAAAAGATATGATTGAAGTCGCAATCAAAGCAATAGAGGAAGTTAAAAAAATTAGACAATAATTACGATTTATTTTTTATAATATTGAAGGTATTTCGATACAGCTAAAGAGTGGCTGCAAATTCCTTTCTCGATAAATCCAGGACAATTACAATGGACTTTGCCATCTAGAGTTTGGACAACAGTATATGTTCCGTGATCACCAATCACATTAAAGCTGCCACCATCAAGACGCTCAATTCTACCCCTCTTTAAAATTCTATCAGCTTTCTCAAGCATCTTATGAATAGGCATACCTTCTTCGCAAACACTAACCTTCTCATATCAAATAAGTGCTTCGATATTTTAGGTAAATAAAGCTTAAACAAATTTACGTTTAATAAATTTTTTATGTTTTAATAAACTATTATTAAATACGTTTTAATTAATTACATATTTATATTTATAAAAGAATCTATGATACTGACTTATAAAAAGTTGTATCTCCGCGATAAGATTATATTTTAGTATTAAATCTTACGAGGATTTAAGGTAGGCAATATTTTGGGGACTAAAGATTATGTGGATATGATTCGAGATGTATTTTCTAATAAAAATATCCTCGCCATTTCGTTGACCACTTCGTTGTTTAGTCTTGTTGGTGGTTGGTATCCTTTTTGGGCAAAATACATGCAAGAAAATTTGGGTGCAACACCAACAATAATTGGATTACTATCTATGATTAGAACTTCAGAGAACCTAATTTTCCAACTCCCAGGAGGATTACTAGCCGATAAATATGGAAGAAAAAAAATTATTATAATCGGTACATTCCTGAGAACCTTTTCACCAATAATCTATTTTATGGCACCTAGCTGGGAATGGCTTATTCCAGCGACAATTCTGGACGGTATGACGAGCCTATACATGCCTGCATTCACAGCAATTGTTGCAGATAGTTTACCGAGTAGAAGAAGAGGAGCAGGATATGGAGCCTATAACATGATGACATCCATACCGAACATAATAAGCCCTCTTCTTGGTGGGTATGTAATGGAGATGTATGGTTATCGTGACGGTATCAGGATTTTCCTAGTAGCTTCAGTGATTGTGAATCTAATCGTCACTTATATCCGTTGGTGGATATTAAAAGAGACTCTCGATATTGATACTAAAGGAAAATCTATAATGCCTTCACGTGCCATGTTCACAGAACTACCTAAAACAATTAAAGTAATGA
>VGJH01000066.1 GCA_016867505.1 Candidatus Bathyarchaeota archaeon | reverse complement strand
TCTTTAAGTCGAGGTCCAAGTCCACTGATACCTTTCGCTGACTCAACCATACTTTCTAGTTCTGCTTTGGTTTTAGCATAAAAACCTGCAATGAATCGTAAATATTCGTCACCGCTAAGGTATTGGTATGCCCCAGCTTCTTCTGGTAAATAGCTAATAATACTTCTAATCGTATCTGGATCTTTCACAACATCATAACCAAATATCTCAGCTTTTCCATCAGATGGGCTGATAAGAGTACTCAGAATTCTGATTGTGGTTGTCTTTCCAGCACCATTAGGTCCAATCAAGCCAAAGACTTCGTATGGAGTTACAGTGAAGCTAGCTCCTTTGAGTGCTTCAATGTTCCCAAAATTTTTACGGAGCTGGTTCACTTTTATTGCTGGCTCCATGATTACACCTTTCAGCTTCTGAGGATGCTGAATGAGATTTAAGCTTTCTTTAAATATTTTTTATAGAACTACATATTTTTATTAAATGTAAATAGTTAACCATTTTTATTTGGTTTTCTTTTTAATTTTGTTCCGCATATTATACAAGTGACATCTCCAGGCATTTTTTCATATTTTTTCTTGCAACCTGGACAATATATTACCCAATTTAATCTTTTTGTAATGCCTTTTGTTGTTGTACTTTTATATTTTAAATCAATTTTTGATGCAATATTTTGGACTGAGTAATCGTCTGTGATTATTTCCAGGTCATTATTTTGAGATTTTAGCATCAGTGAAAGAGCTAAAATTTGTTTATCTGTTACCGATAATACATGCGATTCTCCAAGTGATTCAGTAATTTTTTCGATTTGATCTATATTTTCTTGGGTAGGGATTTTTTCGATTAAATTACCACTTCTCACTGCGCTTTCGTATTTGATTAATGTAATTTCATTTCTTATCTCTCTTTTAACGTTTGGGACAGTATAAATTGGTTCTTTTTGATAAAAATTGTATCCATTGATGAAAGCTGAGGTATCGAGTAGGATTATCTTCACTTTCATCCCTGTGATTGTAGGTGAGCTAGCCTACTCTTTAAGCGTTGATAAAATGGTTTAAACCTGATGAATCGGGTTTTATTTTTTGAAACTGAAATTTCAACTATTGAGTTTGGTTTTAAGGCTGTGTATACTTTTCCATCAATAATAGCTAATCCATCAGTTCTTGGTTTCATTAATTGGACATTTATTTTTACACTCATTGGGAATGCAATGCTCTTAAAATAACTGTATGGACAAATTGCTGTTACAATCATAGCGTTTATGTTTGGTGAAAGAATTGAACCACCTGCAGACAAATTATATGCAGTAGATCCTGTCGGAGTAGCAATAATTACTCCATCTGACTGAATTTCAGTAATATCAACACCATCAACACTAATTTTTGTCAAAAGCATCTTGGATGGTAGAGATGATGAAACTAAGACTTCGTTGAGTGCATCTGGGAATTTTTCTTCTGTATCTATGTTTTTACTGCTTAATTTTAAACTCTCTTCGATTGAATAGTCATTAGCTAAAATTTTATCAATGGCATGTTCAACTTCATCTTTACTGACTTCACATAGAAAACCTCTGCGACCAAAATTTATTCCTAAAAGTGGGGTTTCAGGATTTTTTAATCCCATTGCAGTTCTTAAAATTGTTCCGTCGCCACCAATTGATATTATAAAATCAGCATCGATATCACCTAGATCTTGGCTGTAGTCATATAAATCAAGTGCCATTGATGTCTCTGTTTCAACTAATACCTCTATTTTTTTGGTTTTAAGAATATCAATTGTTTTTAAAGTTGCCTCTAATGCTTCTGAAGTATCGATTCTTGATACAACGCCTACTCTCAATGTTCTTCTATAAATCAAGGTATTAATTATGACTTAAAGTCTATGTAATTATTTTCTATTCCAACCGTGTTGTCCAATTAATGGGACATATGCAACACCCATTAGAACCTTTTTACTAATTTTTCCAGCATTATCTTTTTCCACTAGAACTAGATCTTGCCCATAAATGCTGGATTGACCAATTGGTAAAATCATTCGTCCTGGCTGATTAAGTTGATTAATTAATGGTGGAGGAACATCTGGACTTGCAGCGGTCACACTGATGGAATTATATGGTGCAAACTCTGGAACTCCTAAGCCTCCATCGCCTAAAATTAATTTAACATTCTCGTAGCCTGTTCTCTGAAGATTTGATTTCGCAAATTCATATGTTATAGAATTAATTTCCACAGCGACAATGACGCCTTCTTTACCAATAATTTCACAGGCAAGAGCAGCTCCATACCCTGAGCCAGCGCCAATTTCAAGAAATTTATCTCCTCTATTAAGTTTTAATGGCTCATATGTAATTGGATACATGTATGGAGCTGAAATAGTTTGTCTTCCATCACCCGGAATCGGTGCTGGTTGATCAAAATATGCATATTCCATTAACTCAGGGGCCATAAATTCTTCTCTTGGCACAGCAAGCATAGCATTTTCAATTGATTTACTTTTAATATACCCTGCTGCCCGATATCTTTTCACCATCTCTTGCCGTTGCTTAAGGAAGCTCTCAGTCATCAATTAATTAAAATTCTTTATTTGTAATAAATGTTTAAGTCTTAGCTACCCAAATTTTGTCTCCAATATAATGAAGATTCTGAATAACTTTACCCTTTTTAGAACTGTTGATCTCTTCTGATGATTTTAATGCTTTACCAACCGCTAAAGCCTTTTTATGATTAATATCTCTGATAATAACCAGTGTTCCTTCAGTAAAATCTTTAGTAATTTCTTTTATTCCCGGAGCCATAACATCCGCGCCCTTACAAATGAACGGAATAGCCCCCATATCAACAATAACAGCTGGAAATTTTTCTATACAAGGACATAATAATGTTGGGAAAATGTCATCATCTTTTTCGAATAGTTGAATAATGTTATCAAGTAAAAATATTTTTACCCCTTCAATAGTTTCAGCTTCTTCAATTTTATGAGCTGATAACATACCCAATTTTTTCGATGATTCAGTCAATAGATCTAGAGCATCTTTTCTTCTCATAGACTGACGTTTTCTAATTTTAGGCTCTGCGCCACTCATTAGAATACTATTTTGTTAACAAACCTAATAAGGCAATGGTTTCAAGCAATCATCTAAGGTACATTATCAATGTATGAGGGAGTGTCATATTGAATTTTTTCAATCGAATTCTGGGACAAAAAGAATCAAACACTTCATCCGATTTAATAAAATATGTAAAATCTATTCCGATGCGTTATGTCAGCGATGTTGATAAAATAAAATTTGAGGTTCAATCAGGAAATATTGTTGTGTGTAATATATCTCCTTTAGCTAAAAATAGCATAGAAGATGTTATAAAATGTGTTAATGATTTAACTGATTTTATACAAAAAAATGAAGGTGATATAGCTAGACTTGGCGAAGAGAGAATTGTTTTAACCCCTAAAAATATTAGGATTTGGAGAGCTACTGAGCCTTAGACAAGGTTATATGTATCGAGGTTTGTGGGTACTATACCATAAACCCCTCTATTTTTTGAAACAACTCTTGCTAAATTTTCGCATTTCGATTCTTCACCATGTACTACAAAAACTTTTTTAGGTTGTGGTTTAAGTCGCCTTACATAATTTGTCAATTGTCTCCAGTCACTGTGTCCACTAAATCCTTCAATTGTATAATTTTTCATTCCTATGTTTACTATTTCCATTTTCCCATTATTGCTATACATTTGCGCTGAACCCATGCCTGATTGGATTCTTTGGCCCATGGTGCCAGCGACTTGATAACTTACAAAACATAGTGCATTGTTTTCGTCATATGCTAATCTCTTAAAGTATTCAATAACTGGGCCACCCTCCATCATACCAGCAGTCGCAATAATGATGCATGGTCCACCTGCAACGATTTCATCACGTAGATCTTGTTGTTTAACTACCGTAAAGTAATCTGATTCAAAGGGATTAATTCCATCTCTGAGAATTTGATCTCTTATATCGTTGCTCAAGTATTGTGGGTATGCAGTATGTATCCCAGTTACTTCACTAATCATACCCTCAATATAGACTGGGGCTTCTTTCATTTTTCCTTCTTTCATATATTTGTTTATGACCATCATTATCTCTTGAGCTCGTCCAACTGCTGGGACCGGTATCAGCAGTTTACCTTTTTCTAAGACACTGTTTGCGATTTCTGTGAACTTTGCTTCAGTCTCTTCTCGTTCAGGTGTAACGTTTTCTACACCACCATAGGTGCTTTCCATAATCAACGTTTCAACTCTAGGGAATTGTATAGAAGCTGGTTGAAGCAGTTGAGTTGCACCAAATTTGAAATCGCCAGTATAAACGACATTATGTAATCCTTTCCCAATGTGTAAGTGAACCTGTGCAGAGCCAAGAATGTGACCAGCATTATGGAGAGTTAGACGAATGTCCGGGCTAATGTCGGTAACCTCACCATATTGGATGGGGATTGTTCTCATTATTACTTCCCGAACATCCTCCATACTGTATGGTAGAGGTCTTCCTTCTTTGCTTGTAACATCAAGGTAATCACTTTGAAGTAAAACCATCAAGCTTGCTGTGGGTTCTGAACAATATATCGGGCCTTCATAACCATATTTATAGAGGTATGGGAGGAAGCCACAGTGATCAAGATGTGCATGGCTTATCACCACTGCATCGATCCTGCTTAGATCAAATTCTTCAGTATCTAATCTAGGATATGCACCAGTTGGGTTTGAGGTACCAGGATTTATCCCACAATCCATAAGGATCCTGCTTTCCCTTGTTCTGACCAATATCGCAGACCTACCGACTTGCCTAGCTGCTCCAAGGAAAGTGATTCTAACATCTCCACATTGCTGGTACATTGGCCTGAAGATGTTCTCTCCTGTCTCTCGCAGGAATTTTTCTCTATCCTTACTTTGAGAGTACAGGTATCCCCTTATCTGTTTTACAATCATGGATGGGATTGGTGGAGACCTTACTATGTTTGGGCTCCAATGAGTTTTCTTTACGATATCCAGCAGGTTTGAACCATTTTTCCCAATAGCTAAACCAGGTTTCTCCACTTCGAGTGTAACTTCTCCGAGGCTAGGGTCAAAATAGCTTTGAACCAACCCAGATTCTTGAAGCATCTCTTTGATAACTCTTTCACTCTCAAGTTCTGGTGTTCGAACCGATGGGTCACTGCGTATAACAATTCTCTTTTTTATTATTCCAGCAATTTCGCCAATAATGTGGCTCTGTTCTAGCAAGATCTCTGGTTTTTGAGTATAAATTGCTAGCCTAGGGCCTTCAAATTCGATTCTTGTTATTCCAATCTCTGAAGGTATTTTTTCAAGGATCGTTTTACGGATCTCTTCGTAGGATAAGCCCTGCGTTTTCTGCATTGTAATCTAACCTAATTTTAATAAAGACTCTTTCTCAGCTGGTGTCAATTCTTTCCATCCCTCAGCTGAAATTACTGCTACATCGAAACTGTCTCCGCTTGCAGTGTCTCTTTTCATGGCAGAGTCAACTGCTTTAACAACAACAGGTAGCATATCTTTTGTTGGTTTATTCTCTTTATACATTGCCTCAAGCACGCCATATGCAAATGGTGAGCCAGAGCCTGTTGAGATCATTTTCTCTTCAAGGAGACTTCCATATGGATCAAGGTTGAATATGTGAGGTCCTGTCTCATCATAACCACCAACAATTGCCTGCATTGGTAATGGTGCACCAGCTTCACGATTGCCAAATAATATTCCTGATACAAGATTTGCTGCTGATTTTACTGGCATAGGTCTACCTTTTTCAAGTTCATATAACCTTGCATTTACTTTCAGGATTTCTACAACTCGTTGAGCGACAGCTACACCACCCGCTATCGTCATACCCAGTCTATCTGTTATTTTGTAAACTTTTTTTGCGTTTTTGCTTGCGACATAACTACCCATCGTAGCACGCGTATCAGTCCCTAATATGACTCCATCTTTACATACTACTCCAACTGTCGTGGTGCCTTTTAAAACCTCGACTTCCCTTGTCATTGAAATTATCTCCAATTAAATTTTAAACATAGGTGATCCTTAGAAGGAATACCATGTTTACTAAAAATGTCTTCTTTAAAAACCTTTTCAGATTAGAAGCTATATCTAAGTATTGATATTTTAGATTCAACACTATTATCAGAAGGTTGACTAGTACAACATGACCAACCAATCCTACTCTGCTTCACGGGCATTTCATAGAATTGATCTTCCAAGAATAGTTGTGGTAGGTAATAATGTACTAAATTCTCTTGGTGGTATATGCAATGAACTGGGATATCTGAATGCCTTGATAGTAACTGGAACAAATACTGTAAAAATTGCTGGAGATAAAGCAAGCATAATCCTTGAACGAGCAGGAGTTCTCTCCAGACACATTTACGTTGCTGATGCTCAACTCGAAACAGTTGGTAGGGTTATGGAAGAAACTAAAAAGGAAGAAACCAATGTCTTAATAGGTGTCGGTGGTGGACGAAACATTGATGTCGCAAAACTTGCTGCAGCAAAAACTGGATTACCCTTCATAAGTGTGCCAACAGTCGCTTCGCATGATGGTATAGCTAGCAATTTAGCATCAATTAAAGGAATGGAAAGACCTTATACTATGAAAGCTGCTTCACCTGTTTCAGTAGTTATGGATAGTGAAATAATTCTTCAGTCACCATACAGATTTACTGCAAGTGGCTGTGGTGACATAATATCAAAAGCAACAGAAGTTGAAGACTGGAAGCTTGCACACAGAGATCAAGGAGAATATTATGGAGGCTACTCCGGAAGCCTCGCTTTAATGAGTTCCGAGTTAGTCATGGAAAGTGTACAAAAAATCATTGAATTAACTGAAGATGGTATCAGAACGCTACTTGAAGCCTTAGTCAGTTGTGGAGTAGCAATGAGTATAGCTGGTAGTAGTAGACCATGTAGTGGTTCTTCTCATCTTTTTAGTCATGCCCTCGATATGATTACACCTAAACCAGCTTTACATGGGGAACAATGTGGAGTTGGAGCAATAATGATGGCAAAATTACATGGTTTAGATTGGGAGAAAATTAGAGGTAGTTTAAGGATTCTAAAAGCTCCAACAACAGCAAAAGAATTAATGATCGATAA
>VGJH01000065.1 GCA_016867505.1 Candidatus Bathyarchaeota archaeon | reverse complement strand
ATTGATAGACTTGGATTCGATGCAATCACATTTAATCCATTCCCAGGGTATCTCAATGGTGTAGATTCAGTTTATAAGTGGTCAAAAGAAAAAGAAAAAGGAATTTTTGCTTTGTGTAGAATGAGTAATCCAGGCACTCATGATTACCAATCTAAAATTGTTGAGGGTATGCCACTTTATTTGAAATTGGCTAAAGATGCTTTTGAATATGGTTCAAATGGATTTGTTGTAGGATCAACTGCAAATGAAGAGTTAAAACAAATTAGAGAAATCATCGGAGAAGAGAGGTTAATTCTCTCACCAGGATTAGGTCCTCAAGGAGGAGATGCATCTAATGCAATTAAGCTTGGATCGAATAAACTAGGTAATGGATTATTAGTCTCATCTTCTCGTTCAGTTAATTACGCTTACGAGGTAATGAAGTGGAATTGGGAAAAATTTGCTGAAGCGTCCGCAGTTCAAGCAAAAAAGAGTCGAGATGAATTAAATGACTTAAGACTTAAAATATTCCACTAGGATTATCAAAATACCAATAAGGAAGATAAAATCCATTTATACCATCATGAGGACAATGCTTTGAGTAAGCTCTATGAAATAAGGTTCCATGGACGAGGTGGTCAAGGAGCTTGGACAGCATCGCTTCTACTCGCTCAAGCAGGATTAATTGAAGGAAAACAAATTCAAAGTTTCCCAGCATTCGGACCAGAAAGAGCAGGAGCTCCACTAACAGCATTCACAAGAATTAGTGATGAGCCTATACTAATACATTCAAATGTATACAAACCAGACTTTATAGTTGTTCTTGATTCAACTTTATTAGGTTCCACAATAATTGAGGGTATAAAAAAAACAAGTAAAATAATTGTTAATTCAAACGAATCTCCTATTGAAATTAAGAAAAGATTAGGGCTTTATGAAAATGAAGTCTGGGTTATTGATGCAACATCTTTGTCACTACAAATAATTGGTACACCAGTCACTAATACTGCAATGCTTGGAGCATTAATTAAAGCTTCAAACATAATAAATTTAGATTCAATCTTGAAAGTCGTTAAAGAAAGGTTTAGCGGAAAAATTCTTGAAAAAAATATTGAGGTCATCAAAGCAGCATATGACGGGGTTGTGAAAAATTGAATCAACCTAAGAAAAAGAGTGAACTGGATTTAGGTGCCATTCCTTTTAAATCATCAAAAGAATATAAAACAGGAGATTGGGGTGTAGCTCATCCAAAGATTGATCATAGCAAATGTACAAAATGCACTTTATGCCACTTTTTCTGTCCTGAAGGAGCAATAAAAGTTAGAGAAGATGGGTATACTGAGGTTGATTACAATTATTGTAAAGGATGTGGCATCTGCGCTTCAGAGTGCCCTGTTAAATGTATTGAGATGATAATGAAAAAATGAGCCAAAAATTAATGGGTTTGAATGGGGATGAAGCAGTTGCTTATGCTATTAAACAAGTTAATCCGGATGTTGTAGCTGCTTATCCTATTACTCCTCAAACAATTATTGTTGAAAAATTCAGTGAGTATGTGGCTAATGGGCTTGTTGACTCTGAATTCGTAGCTGTTGAATCAGAACATAGTGCACTTAGTGCGTGTGTTGGAGCATCGGCGTCTGGTGCGAGAGCTTACACAGCTACAGCAGCAAATGGTTTAGCATTGATGTGGGAAATTTTGTACATTGCTTCTGGAATGCGTCAACCAATTGTTATGTCCGTAGTAAATAGAGCATTAAGTGGTCCTTTAAACATCCATAACGACCATAGCGACTCAATGGGAGCAAGGGATAGTGGTTGGATACAAATCTATTGTGAAAATAGTCAAGAGGTTTATGATTCACATATTATAGCATGGCGAATTGCTGAAGACCTTAATGTACAATTACCAATAATGGTGTGTTTTGATGGTTTCACCATCAGCCATACGATGGAGAACGTTTACACTCTAAACGATGATATAATCAAGGCATTTATTGGAAAAAGAACTTTCCCGAAAGTTTCCGGACATTTAGGTGAAACAGAATTAAGACTTAATCCATCCTGCCCAATCACTATGGGAGCAATGGATTTACAGGATTACTATTTTGAACATAAAGTTCAGCAACATGAAGCATTGCAAATGGCTTTGAAAGTTATTACTTCAACAGAAAATGAATTTAGTAAATATTCTGGTAGAAATTATGGTCTTGTTCAAGGCTACAAAATGGAAGACGCTGAAGTTGCTTTAATTGGTATTGGATCAGCTATGGGGACATCAAAATATGTAGTGAACCAACTCAGAACTCAGGGGATTAAGGCGGGATTAATTAAAATTAGAACTTATAGACCATTTCCAAAAGAAGCTTTGATTGAAGCAATAGGGGACTGTTCAACCATAGGAATTATTGAAAAAACACTTAGCTTTGGTACAACGGGAGGTCCATTATATCAAGACATTAAATCAGCGTTATATGATTATAATAAAAAACCAACTATTGTTGGATTTGTTCATGGCCTTGGTGGAAGAGATACTTCACCCGAGAATCTTATTCAAACATATCAAAAATTGATAAAAATAAAGGACAAAAATGAAAGGATCAGTACCCTACAGTACATAGGGTTGAGGGAGTGACCATCATGAGTGAACTTAGTCTTAAAGAATTAGCTAAGAAACCAGATTTATTATGTCCTGGAGCACGATTATGCGCGGGTTGTGACGAGGCAATTATTGTTAGATTAGTGCTAAAAGCTACTAGAGGACCTACAATAGTGACTAATGCTACCGGTTGCCTTGAGGTTGCGACGAGTTCATTTCCCTATACAGCTTGGGATGTGCCTTGGATTCACAGTGCTTTTGAAAACACAGCAGCAACAGCTAGTGGAATTGAGGCAGCAATAAAAGCTATGAAAAAAAGGAAAGAAGGCCCATTATCAACCTTTGAAAAAATTGATGTGCTAGCATTTGCAGGAGATGGTGGAACATATGATATTGGATTCCAAGCTTTGTCTGGTGCAATTGAAAGAGGACATGATTTCACATATGTACTTTTAGATAATGAAGCATACATGAATACAGGTATACAAAGAAGCGGGGCAACACCATTCACAGCTTCGACTACAACAAGTCCTGCTGGAAAAGTTATTTCAGGAAAAATGGAAACTAAAAAGCCAATCGATGAGATTATAATTGCACATGGATTACCGTATTTTGCAACATTAAATGCTGCATGGCCATTGGATGTAGTTAAGAAGACACGTAAATCCATTGAAATAGAAGGCCCAACATTCCTACATGCGATTGTTCCGTGTTCACGAGGATGGAGATATCCAGCAGAAAAAACAATAGAAATAAGCAGATTAGCGGTTCAAACTTGCGTCTTTCCACTCTATGAAGTAAATTATCAAAATGGAAGACCAATATATAAATTATCATCCCCGAGTCTTTCAATAGCTAAAAGACCTGAATCAAAAAGACCTATTGAAGATTATCTAAAATCTCAAGGACGTTTTAACCACTTGTTTAGACCAGAAAAGAATGTCAAATTACTAGAACAAATTCAAGAATCTGTGAATTTAAAATGGGAGATCTTACTAGATAAATGTGGTTTTTAACCTCCATACTTTTCTATTAGGGAATCTTATTTTTTTTAATGGCTTCATCGAGTCCAATTAAAGAAACTCTAGCTAAAAGAATAGCTGGCGAAATTGTTCTAAGTATAAACCCAGGACAAACGATGAGGAAATGGCGGATGTTACTTAATGTTAACCAGATTGAACTAGCTAACGTACTTGATCTCTCACCATCAGTTATCTCAGATTATGAAACAGGTCGAAGAGTTTCACCAGGCTCAAGTTTCATTAAAAGGTATGTTGAAGCTTTAATTGAAATTGATGTTAGAAAAGGCGGAGAATACATCCGTCAAATGGCAAGAATTACTTTAGATCCAAGCGATGTATTCATTGATATCAAAGAATTCACTGCACCAGTAACTGTTGGTCAATTATGTGATGCAATAGAAGCAGAAGTATTAACCTGCTTAGATAAACTGGATCAACACCTTTTTGGATATACTATTGTTGACAGTTATAAGGCGATTTTAACACTCTCTGGACTAGATTTTTATCGAATATTTGGAGCAACAAGCGAAAGGGCATTAATTTTCACGGGAGTAAGTCAAGGAAGATCACCAATGATAGCAGTTAAAATTAGCCCTTTTAAACCAAGAGTAGTAGTATTACATGGCGAAATGAAACAAGTAGATCCATTGGCTGAAAGCTTAGCAAGCCATGAAGGAATTCCTTTAGCATATTCACATTTGAAAAGTGAGGAAGAACTTGTCGATGCGTTAAGAGAACTATATCGTAATAAAGGTTAACGTTTAAAATAATACATTAAAAAACTTAAGAGTGAAATTAAAACTAATAATGGACTGGTAACGAAAGTAAATCCATCAGTTTTGTAGACCCATAAAATAAACCACGGAATTCTATCAACATCAGGGATAAAACGAGCTATTAAAGGTAAAAATACAAGAAAAACGCCAAATGCAATTAGAATGAAACCAAGATATGTAAAATGATTTTCTATTTCCATCAAAATTCACTATTTTGTACAGTTCAATGATTAACTAAGAATATTATAGTTTATTCTTGTCTAAAAATTTATAGTAAATTTTAATAATGTTGCTTGACTTCATTGCTGAAAGGCTTTGGGGGCGTTCTTTTGAGAATCGTTTTGTTAGGTCCACCTGGATCGGGCAAAGGCACTTGCGCAAAAATTATTGAAGAGATGTACTCAATTCCAGTCATAACTACAGGAGATATGCTGAGACAATCAGTTTCAAAAGAGACTGCATTAGGTAATGTTGCTAAAACATACATGGATAAAGGAGAATTAGTTCCAGACGATTTAGTTAATAAACTGGTTAAAGAAAGAATTATGGAATCTGATGCAAAAAATGGATTTATACTAGATGGATACCCAAGAAGTGTTAGACAAGCAGAATCACTAGAACAAATTCTTTTAGAAATTGGTAAAAAATTGGACCATGTAATTAATGTAATTTTAGAAGATGAAAAAATAATCATCAGACTAAGCCAACGAAGAAGTTGCCCAAAATGTGGGGCGATTTATCATCTTGAAAATAAACCCCCAAAAATTGTTGGCCAATGTGATGTCTGTCATTCAAACATTATTCAAAGAGACGATGATAAAGAGAGTGTAATTAAGCATAGATTAGAAGTATACTGGGAAAAAACACAGCCTTTAATTGATTGGTATGAAAAAAAGTATAGTGTAAAAAATATTCGAGGAGATATTGATATAAACTATTTACCAATAGCTCTGAAAAAACTCATTGAAAAATCTTAAAAAACTACTATTTATTAAAAAAAATATTTCATAAACAATATAAACAAGAAACAAAGGATAAAAAGTAATTAAAACTGATTTGAAGGGTAGTTATTTGCTAGGAAATATTCAGGTCGAAGTCCTGAGACAGCTTCATTCAACGAAAACAGGAATACAAATAGATCAATTATACAAATATTGGCGATATAAAGAAGGTGCAGAAAGAAGCTTAGAAAGTCTGGAAAAATTAGGATATATTAAAATTTTTAATAATAAAGCATTTTTTGTATCTTTTCCTAAAGATATTGAACCTGAACTAAATGTTAGTAATTACTCACAAGAAGAATTGAGTGAATTTGAAAATATTTCTAGGAGAAATTTAGTCTATTTGTATAAAGAAGAATTACTAACTTTATTATCAAATGTTAACAAAAAAAGAAAAATTCCTGAAGGAGTAAGACGTTCATTACAACGTTTAGGGATATTAAAATGGAAACTCCTAGAACTTACTGAACTTGGTAGAAAACTGTTAATTGAGATACAAACACCTCAATTTCCATAAAAAAATATTAAGATTTATATCCAATTTTTCTTAGAAATTCTTTTCTCCAGTTTATTTCGTTATCATCCTCAATGCCCTTACTTTTACTGCCATCAATTACTCCTAAAATTCCTCGTCCTTGATCTGTTTCAGCAACTATTACTTCGATTGGGTTGGATGTTGCTGCATAAATATTACATACCTCAGGAACCATCTTAAGTTGCGTTAATAGATTAATCGGGTAAGCATTTTTAATAAAAATTATTAAACTATGGCCACAACCTAAAATTAAGGCAGATTCTGCAGCCAATTTTCTTAAATCTGAATCATTACCATCATGCCTAACAAGACACTTTCCAGACGCTTCACAGAAAGCTAAACCAAACCTTATTCCTACTGAAGATGATGCTAACGCATCATATACATCTTCAACCGTTTTAATAAAGTGGCTTTGAGCAAGGATTAAGTTACATTCTGAGGGAATACTTATTTTAACTGTTTTTAATTCCAATTTAATTCAATATTAATAATTTTTTTAAGAATATTAATATGATTTTTTCTAATTAGTATATTATTGCTACTTTCAGGTTATAAATTATGTTTAAAGAAGAGAAGGATAAAAAAGATACATTTGAGGCTAGAATGATTGCATGGAATGATGATACTATATGGGGAGATCATCCAGATAGTCTTGCTCCCTATGTACCAACTCCTCAACCAGTGGTAAGGAATATGCTACAAATAGCTGAAATTTCTTCAAACGATATTGTATATGATCTTGGATGTGGTGATGGACGAATAATCTTTACAGCTGTTGAAATTTTTAATGCAAAAAAAGCAGTAGGATTTGAAATTAATCCATATATGATTGAGGGAATTGAGAAAAAAATTATTGAAAAAGGTTTACAAGACAAAATTTTTATTTTTCGTAAAAATTTCATGGATGTCGATTTATCTGAAGCTTCAGTGGTAACACTATATTTAACATCAAGTGGAAATATGAAGTTAAAACCAAAACTTGAAGTCGAGTTAAAATCTGGATCTCGAGTCATTAGCTATGATTTTCCTATCACTGGTTGGGTTGAGATAAATAAAGAACTAAGCCAACCAGCGGGAGGAAGCCATAAAATGTATTTATATAAAATTCCTGATTCTATTAAAAATGTTAGTTAAAATTGTTTTTTATAAGCCTAAAGCGAGAAGGATTAAAGCCATTCTAACATAGATTCCATGTTTTACTTGCTTAAAGTACCATGCATTCGGCATTTCATCAACTATTGTTGAGATCTCATTAACTCTTGGTAATGGATGCATTATAATAAGATCTTTTTTACCTTTCTTGA
>VGJH01000064.1 GCA_016867505.1 Candidatus Bathyarchaeota archaeon | reverse complement strand
TAATCGACTTAATGTATTGTCTGAATATATCCGGTGTAACCCAGAGTGTGCCTGTAAACTGTCTATGATGCTCAGAGACACTCACTGGGATTATTGGTAAAATTAGACAATTTGTTTTGTCGCCTATGATATTGGAGACTGCTTCTGCTATGTAAAAGTCTGTACCAAGAGGTGAATGTGGACCATGTTGTTCTATGCTACCAATTGGTAAAATTGCTGTATCATTTTTTAGTAAATATTCATGAACTTTAGTCCATGTGATCTCAGCTAGTTTAACCAAGGTATCACCTGATGAAATTCTTCTCCAAGTAATCTATTAAAGGGCTTTAAATAAAAAAAGAATGCTAAAGACTAGTACAATTTTATGGGAAAGGAACCCAGGGTTTCAATTCTTCTGATAAGTCTTGGATGAACTGTTTTAATGTATTTTCTGGGATTTTTGCTCCTGCTGCACGATTATGCCCACCACCAAATCCACCACAATTGTCTGCAAGCTTAAAGGCAATTTCACCGAGGTGTTCAATCAGTCTTCTTTCGCCTCGTAATGAGATATTAGCCATGCCATCAGATATTTTGTAACACAATCCAACATCTAAACCAAGAGTGTCCATGATTATGTTCGCGACTTCTCCAGTTGATAAATCATCATTACATTCCATGTATGCTAGTCTGCCAAGTTTTATTGCCTTTATAGGTATGATATCTTTAATTTTTACTATTTTTTCTAGCTGTTTGTAAGCAAGCTCGTTTGCATTTTTTATCCTGTGGGGATAAGCATATACACTGAGGTCTTTTATCACTTGATATTTGAATTCGCTTGATTGTTCGCATCCAAGCGCATGAGTTAGTATGAATGCTTCATGTTGAACGAATTTTCGGTCCATATGATCCAGAATTATACTAGCAATTGGACCATCTTCAAACATATCAGAGATTGCTGCATAGGCTGCAATTCTTGCTGCATCATGCTCTAATCTACTACGGAAGATATTATACACTAATGCACTAGCACAATCACGTGTATCATGCATGACTTCTACTCCTTTTTCTCTCATCTCCACTTTAAACGTCTGAGTCATGGGGTGATGATCAATTATTATTATCTTGGTTTTTTCAGCTATTTTATTTAAATGGCATATTAATGCGTCTCTTAAGTTAATGTCTGTGATGTATAGTTGGTCTGTTGATTCAGGTACACTTTTCAAGGCATCCTCAATTGTATCATAATTCGCTAGAATAACCTCAGCATTAAATAACTTCGTTAAAAGCGCCCCACAGGTTAAACCATCTAAATCATCCCCATGGGTAATGCTTACTACAGTCACGATTAATACACTTCAAAACAAAACTACAGAAGATAGTGATAAATTCTCCCACTAAATTCGGTGTCTTCCCTCAGGAGTTGATGAAGAAACCTCTTCAAAATATGATTGAACTAATCCGACTATCCTTGTTAATTCAATGATGGCATTGTGCCAATGAATATCTTGTAAGGGAATATGCTTCATAAAAATCGATAAAATGTATGGACGATCTGGTTGATATATAATTCCTACATCACCTAACATTCCTCCAACCCAACCAGATTTATCAGCAACCTGCACTGAACTTTTAATTGAGTTACGAATCACTCCTTGAACAAGCCCTTCCTTTGTTTTCTTCAACATTTTTATTGTTTCTTCACAAACATAACTACTCAAAATTTTTGAGTTATGCAATTCTTCCATTAATTGTAACATTTCATTTGGTGATGTGATGTTATCAATGCCCTTTCTGAATAACTCCATATCCATCATTTTTCTATTTAACTTAGTAATTTTTAGACCAATATCCTGGAAATTTAAGTTGATATTATCTAACCCTAATAAATCAGCTAAAAGATTGGTTGCAGAATTATCGCTTATTGTTGTCATTAAGGTAACATAATCAATTAAAGGCATAGAGACCTTTCCATCAGTCAACGATTTTAAAACACCACTCCCAGAAGTCCGCATTTCATTTTTATATAATAGAAGATCTGTTGGTTCAATCTCCTTTTTTTCAACACGATTAAAAAATTCAATTATTATGCCAATTTTGATGATGCTGGCTGCTGGAAATAATTCATTACCATTTATTTCAATTGTATCATTATTGCTAAGATCTTTTACTGCTATACCGAGTATGCCACTGCATTTTTGAGCCTCTGATTCTAAATTGTTTAACAATTTTTGAAATAATACAGACATGAATAAAACATTGCTTTATGAGTCAAATATTTTACTATGATAAAAAATTTGTTAAAAAAAATTTTATTTTCTAAAAACTTCAGTTGTGTGTACTAGATTACTGTTATCTAACGCCTTAATGGTTAAAGCAATCAGTTTACCAGTATTTGTTAGATCATTAAGACTAATCACTTCATTTGGACTATGCATATACCTATTTGGAACCGAAATTAATCCAGTGATTGTTCCTCCTCTAGTAATCTGGATGGCCCATGCATCGGTTCCACTTGCTCCAGGTAAACCTTCTCTCTGAACAGACATACCTGACTCTTTAGCCTGTGATTCCATCATCTCCCATAATGCTCGAGTGAAATTTGCACCAATCCCAATAACAGGGCCTTTCCCCAAGACAACGCCGCTCACTCTACCAGGATCTACTCCAGGATACAGTGCATGTGTAACATCAACTGCAATAGCACACCAAGGCTGAATATTATAAGCGGATACGCTGGCTCCTCTTAATCCAACTTCTTCTTGTACAGTTGCAACAACATGTATTTTCAAGTTTTTAGGTGGATCCTTATTTAAGCGATCCAGAGTTTCAATAAATGCAGCGACTGCACATACATCATCGAAAGCTGGTCCAATGACTAGATCTGAACCTTTTTTACCCAAATAATCTATATCAGAATCGGGAGTAATTGGGCATCCAACCTTAATACCTAAACCACTAGCTTCAGTTGGATTTGATACACCAACATCGATCCTCATCTCTCTCAGAGCAGGTATTTTTTCACGTTCACTTGGATCAGCTAAATGAGCAGCTTTCGTACAGATTGTGCCAAGGACAAAATCCCCAATTTCATCACCAACCCATACATTTACACGCCTACCATAAGCAACTCTGGGATCCCATCCTCCAACTTGGTCAAAAAGTAAGTATCCTTTTTCATCAATGTGTTTAACCATGAAACCAATCTGGTCGTAATGCCCAGCAAGCATTACTGATTTTTCACCAGAACCAATTGTACCAATCACATTACCTATTACATCAACTGACACAGAGTCACAGTACATTGATAGAAGTTCTATTACCCGTTTTCTTCTTTGTTCTTCAAAACCAGTAACTCCTGGTGCTCCCATTAAATGCTTTAAAACACTAAACATGTTTACTGGCATAGTTTATCAGATCAGGTGTTTTATTCTCTGTAAAAAGGATTTTCGGATTTTAAACATGATTTCAAATTTTACCTATATAAATAGCGTAACTCTTTTCCATCCGAATAATATTAACAAATCAGCAATCTAAAGAAATCTTAAAATGATGAGGAGTGTTAAAAATGGAAGTAATCACTCAAGTTTTAGTTTATTTTTACTTCCTTTTTAATTTCCTCCTATTACCCTATGGTTATAACTGTTTTTACATGGTGCTAAGTTCACTGAAGTATGAACCTCCGAAACTCATACCCATTAAAAACCACAGTTTGGTAACAGTTCAATTACCAATTTATAATGAGAAACATGTTGCTGATAGACTAATTATATCAGTTTGTGCAATGGATTGGCCTAAAGAACTCTTAGAAATTCTGGTTCTAGATGATAGCAATGATGAAACAAAAGAAATCGTAGACCTAGCTGTAAAAAAATTCCGTCAAGAAGGATATAATATTAAAGTGATTAGAAGAGAAAACAGAGTAGGTTATAAAGCTGGGGCACTCCAAAATGCACTCCAATATACATCAGGAAAATACCTGGCAATAATCGATGCTGACTTTATTCCACCTAAAGATTTCTTAGAAAAAACTGTATCAGCAATTGAGATTGATCCAAAACTTGGTTTTGTTCAAGCACGGTGGGAGCATTTGAATAGGAGTTATAGTGCTTTCACTGAATCAATAGCCCTAGCAATTAATGGCTATCATATAGTTGAACAATCTGCAAGAAGTGCTAAAGGTTTTTTATTCAATTTCAATGGCTCAGCAGGTGTTTTAAGAACAGAGGCGATTAAGAGCGCTGGTGGATGGGCCTGGGATACTTTAAGCGAAGACTTGGATATCAGCTATAGAATCCAGCTTAATGGTTGGAGCGCCCTTTACTTAAGAGACTTGACCGTTGATGGTGAGATTCCCGCGAATTTACAAGCTTTCAGGACACAGCAGGGGCGCTGGGCGCGGGGTAGTGTTCAATGTGCTAAAAAAATGTTAGGAAAAGTATGGTTTAGCGACAAGAGTGTCATGCAAAAAATTGAGGGTACACTTCATTTAACCTATTATATGATTAGTTTATGGATGTTTCTTGGATTAATCGTAACTGTGCTTTTGTTAGCATTTAACAAGTTTCCATACATCACTAATCCAATATTTATTGCATTATTTAGTGCTTGTACCCTGAGTTCCTTCACATTATATTATTCTACTCTTAGGCAACAGAATATTAGTGTCATAAGTAAATTGCCGTATATTGTGCTGCTTCTGTTTATTGGGTATGGAATATCTGCAAAAGCGTCAATTGAAATGATTAAAGGATTAATATGGTCGGGAGGTTCCTATGAACGTGTGCCCAAATTTAATATCATCAAAAAAACTGATCGAATCAGTTCCTCGTATAATGCAATTAAATCAATTCCTTGGATGGAATTATTTATGCTGGTTTATACTATTCTAGGAATCTTTTTTGCATACTGGAACAACTCTTGGGGCATCATGGGGTATTTATTCATTTATTTGATGGGTTATTTTACAGTTGTTTACAGTATTTCGGTTCAGTAAAATAACATTTTTTTAGTAAAGATAATATATCTCGAACCCAATACACTCCAAGCTTACCGAAAGGTGAAATGTATGGCTCTTAGAGACCCTTTCAAACTTGACCTATCAAGAAAATATAACCTAGAGAAAACAGTATGCAGAAATTGTGGTGCCACTAATCCAAAAACTGCTACAAAATGCCGTAAATGTCATAGTAAAAACCTGAGACAAAAACGATCAAAAACTAGAGGACGCTAATCTAAATTTTAATTTAGTCTATTCGTTATATGTTAATATTTCCTTTCTAATTAGATCAAATTGTTCTCACTTATGGTGGCGTCCATTTAATAAATTTTGAAGTAGTGAATTTTTGTTTAGTTGCTAATCCTAAACCACTGTTAATTATTTCTGGTAAAATTTGTTTAGAAAAGCGTTCATTCGGTTGCCCTGAAATGATTCCTTCGCAGTCAGGGTCCAAGTAAATGTATAACATTTTATCGCCATACCTGTACCAGCTATTATCGCCTTTACTGTAGACTGGTCTATGGTGTATCTGGAATGGAAAGAGTCTGCATGCAGTGGGTTTCATTCCTTGTATTGTGCAAAGCCATCTACCCATGAGTGGGCGCTGAAAAATACATCTCCTATCCGACCGCATTTTAAGATAAACTTTACCCATACCATAATCAAGAACATTTTGACCATACGTATTACTGACTTTGACAAACTCTTCCATTTTTAGGGGGACTCTGTATCCTTGGCAGCAATTTCCACAGGCATTGCAGCTCCAAGTATTGACTTCCCTCCAGGGAACTAGTCTATTATCCCCCATTTTATTCAGGGTTGTAGTGTATTGGGTGGCTAAATACTTTATCTGAATTATTTAGAAAAATTAGTACGCTGCATTTTAAATCGTTCATAAATTAACCATGTTTTATCCTCTTCTTGAACGAAATCTACTGGTATTTTTCTATCCATTGTGTAAACAAAGAATTTTTTACTTGTCGTACCTGGTGAATCTTGTAGGAGTGGAACTGAATAATCGTAATGTGTATCCTTGATTTCAATGTTTAAGAGGCCTCCTTTCCTGACAACATTGAATTTCATGGTTCCCATGTATGCTTCATATTTTCCTGTTAAGCTATCCAAGAAGTTTTCAGTTTTAAAGGAAGGTATGTTTAATGGGTCTTCATTTAGGAATGTACCCAAAGCATACTCGCCTATTAGGTTTGTAGGGTATCCACTACCATTTGCCATAACCATCACGCCAGTTACTTCTTCAGGTATTAATCCTAAGTACGCTGTTGAAACATAGACACTACCACTATGCTGAACTAATCTTCTTCCTAGAAATCCGGGTCGAACATTTAGCCCACATCCATAAAATACTTTGTTTCCATCATAAAGTATATCTGGCATAATTATGTCTGATTTCATCATTTTATGGATTGATTCAGATTCAGCGATTTTTTTTCCTTTATACTTACCTTCATTTAAAAGCATTTGGATGTAACGCGTCATGTCATTAACTGAGCTAATTAATCCTCCATCGCTTAGCATTTCACCATAAGTGTATGAGCCAGGAATTCTTTCACCATTGCTAGTAATTGTGTATGGTGTAGCAAATTCCGGATCTTTTTCTGCTTCTTTTGTGAAATAACTCCTGTTCATGTTTAATGGTTTAAGAATATTATTTATGACGTAGTCGGTATATTTCTGCTTTGAGACTATTTCAATTATTGAACCTAAAATTATGTAACCCTCATTTAGGTAGAACCACTTCTCACCTGGTTTAGCATCAGCCCAAGACTCTGAGTCTTTCATGAATGTTATTAGATCTCGTGTGTTACTGATTGGCATCCATACATCTGTTTCATGTGTTATGTGACTCTGTGCTGCCTCAGCGTATGCTAATGCTGGTATTCCGCTACTGTGATTTAATAGGTGCTTAACTTTGATCTCTTCGCCCTTTGGTTTAATGTTTAATGGAATGAAATCATCAACAGGGTCTTCGATATTCAGTTTGTATTGTTCCTGTAACTGTAAAATTGATAGAGCTGTGAATGATTTTGTTACACTACCAATACAGTATAGAGTATCAGCTGAAGTGCTGGCTCCAGAAGCGAGATCCCTGAAGCCGAACCCTCGGCTGTACACAGGATCTCCGTCCAGAACTACTGCTAAGCTTAACCCGGGCAGTTTCGAATCTGCCATCTTTTGGAATATGAACCGCTCCAGATTCAGGAGCCGAATCTCCGGCTTCACGTAAGCTCA
>VGJH01000063.1 GCA_016867505.1 Candidatus Bathyarchaeota archaeon | reverse complement strand
AAATTTAAAAAATCTGAAAAAGCCACGATTAAAGATTTGATTAGGCCAAGAGAAAAAGATCTTTTTATTTAAAATTTAAAAGGATATCACTGAATCTGCTTCCAATAATAAATCATTTAAAGTGACAGCACCAACAATAGTAACATTTTTTTCGAAATTTCCTCGATCTATTCCAAGAAGAACACAGCTCTGTTCACATGCCATCAATTTGACACCATTTTTTACAGCTTGATTCATTACTTCTTTTAGGCTTGGAAAACCTTTGATAAGGATTTTTTCTGCTTCACCTTCTTTTACTATTGTTACTCCTTTTATCACAAAATATATCGTTGCTTCTATTCCCATTGCAACTGCAGTTGTGGCTAAAATAAAAGGTGCATATAATCTTTCAGGAGTATCGACTCCGCTTGTTTGAACATAAAGTATTTTCTTATTTGACATAATATCAAGTAATTTATGAATCATTAAAATAAAAAACCAATCTATTCAAAAGATTAAACCAGTTAGAAAAACTGTGATCATAATCACTCCTAGTAAAAGACAGGTCTTCCAAAATTTGATTCTTCTAACTAATTTTAATAAAATATCAATAGATAAATAACCTATAATAAATGAAGTGAATAGTGTAGCTAAAACAAGTTGATCAATAATAAAATTTGATTTTATTATTAAAGAACCAAAAGAAGCACCAATTGATACAGGTATACTCATCAAGAAAGATAGTTTGAATGCGTCTTCTGAAGAAAATCCTCTAAATAATAAAGATGAAGTAGTTAAACCAGATCTTGATAATCCTGGTATAGCAGAAAAACCTTGAATAAATCCTATTATCACACCATCTTTGATATTTGGGGTTTTTAATTGATCATTTTTTAATCTAGTTTTTTTCTGAATAAATGAATTAATTATTAATGCGATACCAGTAATTGCTAAAATAAGTTCACCATATATTAAAGTTTCTTCAATAAATACGTATATTGGAGCACCAATAATCCCAGTTATTACCGTAGATATTAGTAAGAATAAAAAAATTTTATGATATTCCAAATTTTTACGTAATAGGATGTTAATTATTTCGCTTCGAAAGTATAGGGCAGCAGCTAATGCGGTTCCAAAATGAACGAAAATGGATAATTGTAATGTATCACTTAAGGGTAAATTCATTATTGAAGTAATTAAAAGAATTATGTTACCTCTGCTTGAGATGGGTAACCACTCTAATAAGCCTTGAAATATGCCAATGATTATTGCGTCAGATAACGTGAGCATAATACCAAAAATGGCTATGAAGTTATAACTTCTACTGAGTTAAACCTGCAGATGGTAAGAACTTTATAATATACCTATACACTTCATATCACGACCCTGTTTGAAAATGCTTGTTATTTATGGTTCTTCTCCTAGTAAAAATAGTGAAGAACTTTTTGATGCAGGTATTAATCTTGGGCATTCTGTTTTGAAGGGAACTTTAGGGGATATTTCTTCAGAGGTCTCTCCTGAGGGATCAAAATTTTGGTTGGGGCACCATGATATCACTGATACAGATATTTGTCTTTTAAGGAGTTTTGGTCCAGGTTCCACCGAACAATTGACACGACGAATCAGCATGGTTGAGCACATGGAAATGTCAGGGATCAGAGTTGTTAATCCATGTTATCCATTTAGGAGAGCCCGTGATAAATATGCAACTCAATACATTTTAGCTAAACATGGTCTACCAATACCATACACATACACAACAGAAAGCATTGCTGAAGGGTACACTTTGGCAGAAGTCTACAAAAAATTTGTTTACAAACCAATTTTAAGTAGTATGGGAAAAGGCTCGATGCTTTTTGAAGACCCGGATTTAGCATACAATGCTTTCAAGAGCTTAAACAGGTATGATCAACCATTAATTTTACAGAAATATGTACCAAACCCAGGGAGAGATATTCGTGTTTTTGTAATAGGAGATCAAGTTATTGGTTCAGCATACAAGTATCGTGCGCCTGGGAAATGGAAAACAAATGTTGCTCAAGGAGGTCATATGACTGATGAAAAAGTACCTGAAGACATTTGCGAACTTGGGATTAAAGCTACAAAAGCAATGGGTTTAGACTATTCAGGAGTAGATATTATTGAATCGCCAATGGGGCCAATGATATTGGAAGTGAATGCATCTCCAGGTTGGCAAGCGTTGAATCAGGCAGTTGATATTAAAATTGCTGATGAAATAGTAAAATATGCAGTGAGTCTGAAAAATGGTTGAAAGTCTTTCTCGAATAAAAATTAAAATAATTATCCCAGAAATTGGTCAAGCTGATTGTGAGTTTAATAGATTAACTGCACCATTAACGGTTGGTGAAATTATTAAAAGACTGCCAATTAATGGTCGGACAATAATATCAAAAAATTTTATTCAAATTTTATTGGACTTAAGAGAGGAGTAGAGAAACCAGTTACGAAAGTAGATGAAGGATCCATAGTTTTTTGGCCACAGTCGTCATCCATATGCATTTTCACAGAGAATACAACAACCTATACACCAGTAAACAGAATTGGTAAAGTTTTAAATAATTTAGAAATTTTTAAAAATTTAAAAAGTGGCTCAAGGATAATTATCGATAAAGCTTAAATTAATTTTTAGTTAGTGCATATACTTTCAAGTTATTTGTTGCAGCTACTAAACTCAACTTCCCTTGAACTTTTAAATCATCAAGGATTTTTTTGGCAACACTAGTTTTTAAATTGAATTGACTAGCTACAGCTGGAGGAGTAATTGCTTTCATTTTCTTCATTGCATCTAAAAGTTCAGGACTGTTTCCTGTGATTGCATTAACTGATCCAACAATTTTTTCTCTTTTTTTAGTTGTTGTTGCTTCTTTTTCAGTTGGTACAGCATCTTGTGTTTTTTCCATTTTTTTTAAGCTTTTTTTACCTGGCATACATATTCATGAAAAAGAACCATAACCTATTGATAAAGATGGCGAAAATTATTGTATCTTAACAAGCCCAAGTATTAATTGGAATCCCTGTATTTCATATTCTCCAGTTTTAGCATTTTTAGGTAAAACAGTTTCGATGATTTTCTCAGCAAGGGTTTCTCCTTTAATATATTCTGATTCTTCTTGCATTACTTCCGATAATTCCGAATCAGCATTATAATATACTTCAATTCGATCATTGATATCAAAATTTGCTTCCTTTCGTAACGATTGTATTCGGCGTACAATATCCCTGGCTAAACCTTCAACACCTAATTCTTCATCGATTTCGGTATTTATTCCAACAATTACTCCAGCATCTTCCATAACTGAGTATCCTTTGATAGGTATTGATTCAACCGTGACTTCATCAGGGTAAATATCAACGGGGTTTTTATCAATCACTATTGTAATTGAGTTTCCATTTGTTAATTTTGAAATTTCTGCTTTTTTTAATTCTTTAATTGCTTCAGCAACTTTAGGATACTGTTTTCCATGCTTTTTACCTAAACTTCTTGGCATTGGTTTTGCTACACTTGCTTGTAGAAAATCGCGTTCTTTTGTTATTCGTAAGTGTTTTACATTTAATTCCTCTTTTATTGTGTCAGCAATTTTATTTAGTTTTTCAATTTTATCTTCTTGTACAATTACTATTGCTTCTTTTAATGGTTGACGAAGTTTTATCCCTGACTTACTTCTTGCTGATCTACCTAGACTGCTTGTTAATATTGCTAAATCCATTTCTTCCATTAACTTTTCATTAATAATCTGTGAATCAAATATTGGCCAATCATTATGATGTACACTCTCGGGAAAACCTAATTCATTGTTTCGAATCATCCTTTGGTAAAGTGCTTCCGATATGTGTGGGGTAATCGGTGCTAGTAAGAAAATTATATTTTTAAGGCATGTATAGAGTGTGTAATATGCTGCATTTTTTTCATCATCAGCTTCAGTCTTCCAAAATCTCCTACGGCTTCTTCTAACATACCATTTACTTAAAACATCAACGAATTGTTCAACATTTTGTGTTATTGAGTAAACATCATATTTTTCATAAAATAAAGTAGTTTTTTCAATCAATCTATTTAATCGACTGAGTACCCACTGATCTAAATAATTGATTTTATCTGGCTTCTGAGTTACATTCCAATTATCCAAGTTTGCATATAATGAAAAAAAGTTGTAAATATTAAAAAGAGTCATAAAGAACATTCTCTTAACTTCGTTAGCTTTTGAATATCCAAATAATACATCGTTTTCTGGTTTGCTTATGCAATAAATCCAACGCATAATGTCTGCACCCATTGTTTCAGCAGCATCATCAAACCAAATTGCATTACCCCAACTTTTATGCATCTCTCGACCATCTTCTGCAAGAACATTTGCATGACCCAGACATGTAAGATATGGCGTATGACGCTCAAGAATCGTGCTCATAGCAAGCATTGCATAGAACCAATTCCTAAATTGTCCTGGGAATGACTCAGTGATAAAATCTGCTGGGAACCATTTTGCCCAATAATTACGGTCTCTCCTATATTCAATAGTGCTGAATGCAACTATACCAGCATCCAACCAAGGATTACCTACATCGGGAATTCTACTAACTAAAGACCCACATTTAGGACACTTGATTTTAATGTTGTCAATATATGGTTTATGGGGGCTATGTCCAGTAAATTTATCCCAACCTTCAATGGTTTTCTGTTTTAATTCAATTTCGTCACCAATTAAGTCAAACCACCCGCATTGACATTCCCAGATTGGTAAAGCTAAGCCCCAATATCTTTTTTTACTGATCATCCAGTCATCCATGTTTTGAAGCCAATCAAGTTCTCTTTTTAATCCAAATTCAGGGATCCAGTTAACTTGATTAGCAGAGTCCATCATTTGATATCGAAGATTTTTTTCTTTTTCCTCTTCAGTTACTTCTTCAAAGGATTTATCGATTTTTTCACCCATATTAATGAACCATTCATTTACTAAGCGAAATACTAATTCACTTCCACATCTCCAACAAACTGGATAACGGTGCAACATTTTCTGAGTTCTAAATAAAAGACCTCGATTCTTTAGATCATTAAATATTTTTTCTGATGAGTCATATACATGAGTAAAAGACAGCCAGTCGAAGCCATTTATTATTACACCATATTCATCAAGTGGAGCAGGTTTAGGAAAATTATATAATTTTCCAAGTTCAAAGTCTTCTTTACCACAACCTGGTGCAATATGTACTAATCCTGTACCCTCTGATTCACCTACAGCATCCCATAAAATTATTTTATGTGCTTCTGGCACACCTAACTTCATTGGTAATTCAAAATGATCGTAAGGTCCCACATATTTCCAGTTTTCAAGTTCAACACCGAGCATTTCAGATAAAATTATGTATCCATCTTTTTGAGGAAAAACCGAATTTAATGTTCCTTTGCTTAAATAATATATTTCGTCATTATATTTTACTTTTACATAGACAAGATTTGGATGGACAGCTACTGCAACGTTACTTGTTAATGTCCAAGGAGTGGTTGTCCAAATCAATAAACTACCTTCATGGTCGACTAATTTGAGTTTTAAGTAAACACTTGTATGAGTTAATTCTCTGTATCCTTCGGTGACGATCTCGTGTTGGCTAATTCCTGTGCTGCAGCGTGGACACCAGGGCATAGCATCTTCACCCTTGTAAATCCATCCTCTATTATGACAGCTTTTTAATGCTGTCCAGATCATGTAATTGTTTTCATCACTGAAAGTATAGTAACTTCCACCTGTTACAGGTAATCCTAAGTTACTGACTATCCATTCAGCAGTGCCAGTGATAGGTCCATTGGTACCAATGTATGTTGTTTGTTCAAGAGGTTTTTCCATCGCTAACGACAATTTTCTTAATTCGTCAGGATTATTCCAATCCATCCAATAGCCTAAACGGATGCTTTGTTCAGTTTGTCTTGCTGAATAATTAAGTACTCTTTGTTTACATTTTATTACGAATTCAGCAATCCCATAAGCTTCAATGTCTCTCTTTGTCTCAAAGCCTAATTCTTTTTCAACTTCAACCTCAACCCATAGTCCTTGACAGTCGAATCCATTTTGATAGCGTAACTCCTTTCCTCGCATTGACCAGAATCTTTGCCATAGATCCTTGTAGGTTCGTCCCCATGCATGATGCACCCCCATGGGATTATTCGCTGTGATTGGTCCGTCAATAAAACTCCATTTTGGTTTCCCTTGATTTATTTTTCTCCTTTTTTCGAAAGCGTTAGTGTCCTTCCAAAATTGTTGAATCTCACGTTCAAGTTTCGGGATATCTATTTTACTATCTATTGGTTCAAAAGTCATTAAGGACCCTCATCAAATAATAAGTCACAGGCATACACGTAATTTTATTAAATTTTATGGTCACCGGACACCTGTGGCACCGATATGGAGGTGCTAAGCTAGTTAATAAAAATTTAGGAATAATGTAAATTATGCATTTGATGATGAGGGTAAAATCCATTCAAACCAAAGTTCATTACCATAAGGTCCTTGCTCCATGGCACTTGCTGAAACATTAAGTAATGAAGCAGCAGGAAGTAACGCTAAAATATCCAGGGGTTTACTTGACCTCAACTCAGTTGTTAAAATTGTTAACCTTGCTTCCTGAAAAACTAAGTCTTTGATTTCTATCACTTTATCTAATTGAGTTAAAAAATCTGACACAGCATATCCATCAAAAGTATAATAAAAACCCATAGACCTAATCTTCTCAATTTTATTTTTAATGTAGTCATTCATAGATTAAAAGAAAAAGAGGTTAGGTTTAATCATTTTTATTTTATTGTTTAAAGATGAAATTAAAATTCAAATTAAGATTGGATTAATTTTTTTAAATTTATTGTAGCCTGTGTACCGATTAATTCTTTTGATTTATTCCTAATTTTTCCAATTGCATCACATACTGTTATTAAGTTTTCAGGGTTACCACCATCTGTTTCTGTTAATAATAAATTATCAGGAATTGCATTCACAGCTTCAATAAACTCATTTGTTGGATTATTTACAATTCTTCGACCAACAGAAACATAAATATTTAATTTTACACATTTTTTCACATAATCTAAATCTCTATTAAATCCATGGATTGCCACACCAATTTTATTTATTTCAGTTTCTTCAATAATATCAAGCACCTCATTATTATTACTATTATCATGAACAATTATTGGTAAATTAAACTCATTAGCTAAAATAATTTGATTACGAAAGGCATTTCGTTGAATATCCTTATCAATTATTTTATCACTTCTAACCCATTCTTTGGTCATTCTTCCAGTAAAATCTAAGCCAATCTCACTTATTGCTACAACTTCCTTATTTTTGGCAAGATTTTTAAAAAT
>VGJH01000062.1 GCA_016867505.1 Candidatus Bathyarchaeota archaeon | reverse complement strand
TTCTTGGGATTATGATGGGATTAATAATTCCCCTAAATGCCAATATTTCTAAAAAAATTTTTGGAATCATTTTTTCTGGTACAACATTATTTCTGTTAAATATTCCCCGAATTGTCCTTACATTATTCTTAACTGCTTATGATGTCCCACCATTTACATTCATTAGTAATAGGAGCTTGGAGACCTATCATTACCCCATCAGTTTTATTTTTGGTGTATTTGGGGTTGCTTTAGTTACTTTGATACTTAGTCGATGGATAATTCCAGAACTTGCTGATACTCTAATAGCGATAATAGATTTTATTCCTAAAAAGTTCTTCAAAAAATGAATTGTTTTTTGAAAATAATTATTAAAAGAAATTATTATAGAACCTATTTCAGATGAAGAAGATTTTACGCTTTCTTTTTTGCACTCTTCTTATCTGGTTGCAGCGTTATGCTTATCACTGAAACGTTTCTTGTTCCTCCATTATCTCCTGGTAGCTCTTCTGTCCCAATTTCAATCACTGGTTTACCAACTCCTGAAAGGAACTTGTTTCTACATATTTCAGCGACATCTACAGCACTACTGATGGCTTGACCTCGTGCTTTAAGGACAACCCCCTCTCCTCCGTTGCTGTTGTATGCTGTTAGTACTGCAAGTACATAATTCATAGCGGGTTTGTTACCGACGTAAATGATGCTTTCTTCGCTCATAACGCATCATTTTACTTCAGTTCTCTATGATATAAAAGTCTTCAGACAATCTATGTAGTTCTGAAATAAATCACATCCAAAATCCCCAAAATAATTGTTCAACCCTCATTTTTTTAATTAAATATTTAACACACCAAATAATATTGTTGGTGAATAAAATGGTTCAAAAATCAATTACATACTTTGAAGAAGGTGGCCCGGAAAATACAGATGAAACAATTAGTGTATCAATAAAAGCATTAAATGAATTAAACATAAAAAAAATTGTTGTAGCAAGCACAAGCGGAGACTCAGGAGTTAAAGTAGCTGAAGCTTTGAAAGGATCTGATGTCAAAGTGATTGTTGTGGGCCATCAATATGGTTTTACTACTCCTCCACAGAAATTTAAACCTGAAAATATGAACCGTCTTAGGGATTTGGGTGCCGAATTTTACTTTGGTTCTGATGTTCTGACAAATAGTATACGTCAGAGAGAACGTTTAGGCCCAAGCAATATTAGCCTAATAACTCAGACTTTATCAGCTCTTAAATTGAAAGTTAATTACGAGGTTGTACTCAAAGCAACTGATGCTGGATTACTTACTCCTGGTGAACGTTGTCTTAGTTTAGCTGGGAGCCACACTGGATTAGATACATCAATAGTTCTTGAAGCAAACCAGACAGCAAATCTTCTTTTGATTAAGATGAGGGAGATAATAGCGATTCCCTTATCGAGAGAAAAAGCTGATGCAGCCTACATGCAACGTAGATAAATTTTCTTTTAATTCTACAAATCTAAAAATGATCTAGTCAAAGTTTTAAATTTCGGATACACATAAAGTGTATGCTTATTGAAGAGAAGTTAGTAAAACTTGGATTAAAATTACCTCCACCTCCTGCTCCTAAAGGAAATTATATTGGAGCAAAATTTACAAACAATATTGCATTTAGTTGTGGTCAAGGTCCTTTTCAAACATCTAAACGAGGTTTAATAGGAAAAGAATTGACTCTTGAAGATGGATATAAAGCAGCTCAAGAGACTTGCCTGAACTGTCTATCTCAGCTTAAAAGTCAGTTAGGGAGTCTTGATAAAATTAAACAGGTCTTACAGGTTATTGGTTATGTTAATAGTGATGTTGGGTTCATGGATCAACCTAAAGTCATGAACGGGTTTACTGATCTTTTAGTCGAACTTTTTGGTGATCCAGAGGGAAAACCAGCAAGAGCAGCTCTCCCAGTGAATCATCCTGGTTGGATTGCTGTTGAAGCCTACATGGTTGTTGAACTTTTCTAAAAACATATAGAAAAAGTCATATTTTAATTTGAACCAATAAACTAGCATGTCTATTGAAGAGATAGTGATTCTAATTGATGAGATTAAGCCTTCTGTAGAAGTTTACAGAGGATATGGTCCAATTGTTGAAGGAATTATCAGTGATTTAGGTAACATCCAAGACAATCTAAAGAAGGGAAATATACCCGACGCAAAAGAGTTAGCAGCAGGAATTTATGGAATAATTGGCCAATACAGAGAATATATATACGATTTATGGGTGAAATTTGAAAAAATTAAAGCTAAGATTGATGCATTAAAATGAAAAAAGGGGAGCAATTATCTTTTTTGCATACCATTGACAATTATCAGAAGCGCTAATACGATTAAGAATAAAGGCCATAATTTATCCCAAGATAACCAGGGGTATACATCACCAAGTAATGATGCTACACCAATCATTAAAATGAAAACACCAATAATTATTGTCCAAGTTGTGCCTGATCTTCCACCAAAACATATATCATCTTGGCTGTATCTTCGGGCTTGCCTATATGGTTGAGGATTAATCGCTGCGCCACAGTTACTACAATTTACTGCATCGTCTGGGTTTTCCTTTCCACATTTTGTACAATAAACCAAACTGTATCACATTTGTATGAGTATTATTCAATTATGAAAAGATTACGATTGTTTTTAGATGAATGATTCGGTACATTTTAAATCACATGATAAACAAATTTTTTCGTGGTCTTCGTTTGATGAAATAATTCTTGTTTGTATCCAAAAAATTGTCATAGCAATGAATAAGGTTTCAATAAGAACATTTCCTGATAAATTATCTAACCCTAATAATAATAAAAGTGTGCCTAAAACAAAGCCTATGTTCAAAACTACATGAAAAAAAGCATTATCAACATCAATTCTATGTTGAAATAATCCCAAAATTATTAAAAATGTCCCAATAACAGAATAGAACCAACCATTACCAATATTTAGAGAGGTAATTAATATGAATAAACTAACTATCGTCGAAATAATTCCACCAACCGCTAAGCCAAGACAACCTGCACAATATTTTTTTCCGTTGATCTTTATGGTATGTGTAATAAAATTTTTACATGTTGGGTGGTGTCCTGTTAAATCATAATCTTTTTTATTCCCGTCAATTTTTCCTCTTAAAATCGAAGGTGCAACCGCAGCGAATGTACCTACTAGACAAATAAGTATAAACAGAATAAAAATTAATTTTCGTTCAATTATTGGGCTTTTATCATAATTTTGTTTTAATAACATAACCCAAAGAATTGCTAATCCACTTAATGAGATCCATAAAGTTCTTGACGTTCTTAATCGTGGTTTTTCTTTTTTCGATATTACTTTAAAAATTTTTAAAAAATTTGGTATTAGGAATGGCGTGTTTCTTTTATATATTTGATACTCTTCTCCAAAACGTTTTACTAGATTTGGTTCCTCTCTAAACTTTACTATCCCTACGTTAATGACAATTACAATTATTGGGAAGATTATTGACATTGTCAATGATTGAAACATAATGCCCATTCCACAAGGAAGCAATGAGTAACCAAGGATCATGGGATTACGTGTATATTCATATAATCCCTGGGTAACTAATTTTCTTGATTGTGAAATAGATTGAACTTCTCCCCAGGGTAATCCATAGCCTAGCTTATAGAGTAGTCTAGTTGATTTAATTCCAATATATAATCCTGTGAAAAAAATTATCGATCCTAAGATCAAATTGATTGGAAAAATGGGGAATTCTGGCAATTTTAATTGGTTATCAATAAAAGTACCTGTTAAATATGTTATTATTGGTGCTAAGACAAATATTAGTAAATATATTAGCAGGGTTGTTTTTTTTATTTTAGGTAATTGGTTATAATTTTTATTCATTAAGCTATACTCAGAACAAGTTTTGTAGGCGAGTTATGAGTGCTTGTTTAGCCAAATATTGGTATGTTCTTCTAACATACTTGTTTTCTGAGCTTATTCCTTTGTAACGTCGAGGCCAGCTACCAAAAAAATTATCATAACATCGATATAATTCCTCTTGGACTTCATTACGAGTAAGTGTTTCGGTGGGCATTATTGCATGAATCATATCATAATTTGCCCAGTTATAATCTTCTATCCAATTATTTTGTTTAGCTTGCTCAAATATTTCAGTTCCTGGATAGGGTGTTAACGCCATGAAGGTAGCTAAATCTGGATCAAGCCAATCAGCATATTCTCTTAATACTTGTATTGACTCTTTTGTATCACTTCTATTACCAATTATGAATGTGCCTTGACTGAAAATTTGATTTTGTCTTAATGTTGTAACTGTTTCTTTCGCTACTGATTTATTGATACCTGTTCTTCGAAACTCTTTCAATGTTTCTGGATTAGGAGTATCAAATCCAAGCAGCATCCAAATATTTCCTGATTTACTTAATTTTGGTATTAGTTCTTTATTTTGCACAATATCGTCGCATCGAGCTTGACAAAACCAGGAGATATCTAATTTTTTTTCTATAATTAATTCACAGATTTTGTTTGTTCTCTCATCTAATGTAAAATAGTCGTCTGTAAACCAGAAAAAGGTGCTACCGTATTCGTTGTATATTTGTTCAATTTCATCTACTATTCTATTTGGTGATTTTTGTCTATGTGTTCTTCTCCAAAATGGTGATTGTGTGCAGTAAGTGCAATTATGGCTGCACCCTCTTGAGCCTTCGATAATTGCGAAAGAGGTCTCTTTTTCAGCCATTAGAGAGAAGTAGTATCCTTTCATGTGTTTCTTAACAAAATTGTATCCTGGATGTGGTAATGAATTCAGGTCACATATAAGCGGTCGATCTGGTGTACTAACTATTGAGTTTTTTATTCTCTGCGTTAGCCCAAGAATGTTCTTCGTATTTTCATTTCTATTAATTGCATCAACTAGTTCTCTAAGGGTCTCTTCTCCTTCTCCACGTATTATGTAATCAATTTCAGGATATTTTTCCATACTATCTTCTGCTAGAGCTGTAAAGTGTTGACCACCAACAATGGTTTTTATTGTTGAATTAATTTTTTTGGCAATCTGTGCCACTCTAGCAGTGGCAAAGGCATTACATGTTGTTAATGCACTGGGGGCAACAATGTCTGGATTTACAGTTTTTATTCTATTCTCTAAAGCATTCCAATCAAGGCCATCTGCCTGACTATCAATGATATCGATATTGAGTTCCTCACAATTTTTTTCTAAATAAGCAGCTAATGTTAGTATTCCAAAAGGTGGTGGGATATACTGCCCCATAACAAACCAGAAATCTTTTGGAGGTTCAACAAAGAGGATCCTCAATCATTACACCTAATACTCATACATTGTAAGTAGAGACACCATAAATGTTTCCTGAAAAAGTTTTGAATTAATTGAAAACCACTGCACCATCTTTATAAATTGTAGCTTTTGCATGCCTTAAAGCCCAACAGCTGATCACTACACCAACTGGGAGACTTGCAGGATGTCTAGCAGTAAATTCAATATGTAGATCTAATACAGTCGGGCCCTCTGCTAAACCCATTGCTCCAATCTGAAGTTGATTCAATTTTTCCAATAGTTCTTCCTCAATTGAAGCTACTTTAGAGTCAAAACTTCTTATTTTGAAGGGCTTCAATAATGCCTTTTTTGCTAGTATCATACATAAGTCTTCACTTCCTCCAACACCAACTCCTACAAAGTAAGGTGGGCAACCCAATGATCCAGCAGAAGCAACCGCTTCGACTATGAAGTTTTTGACACCTACTAAACCTAATCCGGGTTTAAGCATTTTAAGAGTTGAAACATTGCTACTTCCACCACCCTTAGGCATTGCAGTTATCTCCAATTTGTCTCCTGGAACTATATCTAGGTAAATTATTGGCACATAACCATCATAGCTGGTGTTGTCACACGTATTCCCTTTAAACATATCCACCGAGTTGGGTCTTAATGGGATTTCTTTCGTTGCTTTTTGTGTTGCTTTTTTTATAATTTCCTTTATTTTTGATCGTATTGGGAAATCGTCACCTAAAGCCATTAAAAATGAAATTACTCCTGTATCTTGGCATATTGGGCATTGAGTATCCTTGGCAATTTCTGCATTTTGTATCATACTTTTTAATTGAGCTTTTCCTACTTCTCCTTCCGATGATTTTATTTGGTTTTGTATTTCCTGTAAATATTCATTAGGGAGTTCAGTAGCTGCTTTTTTTAATAGTTCAATGATAGTATTTTCAACAATTATATCAATACTCATCATTTCATCTCCCTGACAATCTTTTCTTTTTGGTAATTGACTCTCTTCATAATATCTGAAGTTAGATTGGAGCCATGTGAATCAATCGTAACTATCAAGGGACCAAATTTCTCAACTTCATATACCCATAAGCATTCAGGCATTCCAAGTTCTTCAAGCCAATACACCGATTTGACTTTTTTAATACGTTGAGCTGCTAATAATGCTGCACCACCAGTGAAAGCTCCATATACACATCCAAATTTTTGACAAGCATTAACAGTGCGTTCTCCCATTCCCCCTTTACCAATAATAACGGAAGGACGAAAATACTCGATAAATTGATCTTGAAAGAGCTCCATACGATCACTGGTAGTTGGCCCAGCAGCTACCGTTATCCATTCTGTCTTTGTTTTTTTCATAATTGGTCCACAATGAAATACTCCTAAACCTTTGAAATCTATTGGAAGTCTCTGACCTTTTTCATAAAGTTCGATGGCTTTTTTATGAGCCTCATCTCTTGCAGTTATGATTATTCCTGTAATGTAAAAGACATCTCCAATTTTGAGTTCATTAATCTCCGGTTCTGTAATTGGTGTTTTTAAATGGTATTCCAATTTCGTCATGATTAATATAATATATCAAGTTATGAGTTTTCTCATACTATTTTAAGCAAAGAAATATGTCAAGATAATGCAAATTTTTCTTAAAGTAATCGAATTAAAGAAAAACTATAAAATCTCGTAGCTTAACGGGGTATAAGATGTCTTCTGAAAACCAGGGATTAGTGCTCCATCTTAACGCAGTGAATAGAGAATTTAAAGAGAAAATTAACGAGTTAAGTGGCGAAAAAATTGATTTATGCTTCCAATGTGGTGCATGCAGTTCTAGTTGCCCAATGTCTCAGGAGATGGATTATTTACCCTCAAAAGTTATGAGAATGACTCAGCTAGGGATGAAGGAAGTCTTAAACACGAAAACCATCTGGGTATGTACGACGTGTTTTAACTGTGAGGTTAGATGCCCCAGAGGTATTGACATAGCTAATGTTATGGAAGCTATACGTCAAATTGTTCTAAGGCAAAAATTTGATAAAGTCAAGCTTGATGAACTCACTGCTGAAGAGCTTAGAGAACTAC
>VGJH01000061.1 GCA_016867505.1 Candidatus Bathyarchaeota archaeon | reverse complement strand
GTTGGAAAGATAATCTAAGAATAGTCGGGAGATTAATACTTGATTGGGATTTAAAAATTGCATTAATTAGTCACTGGACTGGAGCTGAAAAAGAGATTTACGAATCTGCTGAGAAAATTCAGAAAGTTGCGGGGGTAGTGACTTCTGCAGCTGGAAAAGCTAAAACTGCTTTTAAAGAAGGAGGAGAAGCTGCTTTAAAAGAGCTTGGAACCGATGTTGCTAAGGAGATTGGAGGAGATATTCTTGGTGAGATCTCATCCACACTTGGTCAAGTTTTAGAACTTGAGGATTGGGCTATTAGAGAGATTGGTGTAGGAATAGCTCAAGGTTTAACGGGAATAAACCCAAGAAGGAAAGCGTCTAACATTAGAAAAAGCTCAGAAATTACTTGCACTGATTTAATGTCTTGGATAGACCATAGTTATGCTTGGAATTCTGGAAGAAGACCCCCAGACACTTTAAAGAGCTGTTTAGACGAGATGCAGAAAATGCTCAATGACTTAAATAAAGCATTACAAGATTTTGAAAATGCTGTAAAAGGTTTTCGATGTATTACATGTAAGATACCACCGCATATTTCAGAAGAAATTGATGAAATTCAGCAAAAAATTAACGATATGATGAAAGTTTATGGTGACCTAATAGATAAGGTTGAAAACAGGTTAAAACAAGCTAGAAAAATCTATAATAGAAAAGATGTATACCCTGTCTCTGGTCACGAGTGGATGGCAAATAGTACTAAATGGTCTGAACAAATTGATAGGGTATTAAAATAACGTTTTTTCCCTTTTAATACACTTAATAAATGCGATTTTCTAAATTTAATACATTTTATACAATACGTCAACGCATTTAATAACATCATATGGGAGAAAACATGGAGAAAAAAAGTATTCCAGTAGCCTGTAACCTTGACTGTGGTGGAGGTTGCCCTCTCCTTGTTACGGTGGAGAATGGAAAAATAACTAAAATATCTAATAATCCTGTTGGTGGAAAATACTTGACTGGATGCATTAAAGGGTTACAAATGCATCGAGTCCAATATGCTCCAGATAGATTAAAGAAACCAATGATTAGAACGGGGAAAAGAGGAGCTGGAGAGTTTAAAGAAGTAACATGGTCTGAAGCCTTAGATCTTATAGTAAAAAAAATGAAGCAGATTAAGGAGAAATATGGGAACTCTGCTTTCATTAGACTCGGTGGATCAGGTGCATGTAATGGAGCTCTTCATAACACGTCTTCATTAACAAAACGTTTTCTAAGCCTTTTCGGTGGATATACAGAAACAGATTCTAATTATAGTAGTGCTGCAGGTTTATTCACTTCACCTTTTATTTTGGGGACGAATGAGATTGGAATTGATCCATTTACCCTAGATAATTCTAATCTAATTATTCTCTGGGGTGCAAACATTGTGGATAATAGATTGGGAGTTCCATTCGAAGCAAAATTACATGAAGCAAAATCAAGAGGCATAAAAATTATTGTAATTGATCCACGTAGAACATCAACTGTAAAGACTCTAGCAGATCAATGGATACCCATCTACCCTGGCACAGATGCAGTTTTAATGATGGCAGTATTATACACATTAATTAAAGAAAATTTAGTGGATAGAAAATTCATAGACAAGTATAGTTATGGATTTCAAGGATTAGAAAAATATGTGATGGGAGAAAATGATAATACTCCAAAAACTCCTTCTTGGGCAGAAAAAATTTGTGGCACACCACCAGATACAATTAAAAATTTTTCTATAATATACGGTGAAACACACCCAACCGCCCTGATACCAGGTTTATCAATACAAAGAACGATTGGAGGAGAAGAAGCTATACGCATGTCAATAGTACTCCAGACTGCTACTAGTAATGTTGGTTCATTAGGTGGTTCAACAGGAGCATTAACTTGGGGTACACTTTCTTCACCAAAAATTGGGTCAATTAAGGTCCCTACAAATCCAAATAGTGTAAGAATACCAGTCTACAGATGGCCAGATGCGATACTTGGAGGTAAAAAAGGAGGATACCCCAGCGATATTAGAGCAATATATAATGTAGGTGGCAACTTCATAGTTCAAGGCAGCGACATCAAAAAAAATATTAGAGCATTCCAAAAAGTCGAGTTTTCAGTCTGCCATGAACATTTTCTCACTACAACCGCGAAATATTGCGATGTCATTCTTCCCACAACAACTTTCCTTGAAAGAGACGACTACCTAATACCTGATGGAGGTAACTATGTACTATTATCTAGAAAAGCAGTCAACCCATTACCTGACGTAAAGAATGATTATGAGATTTTCACTGAACTTTCAAAAAAATTAGGATTTGAAAAAGAATTCACTGAGGACAAAAATGAGGAAGAATGGTTGGAAAGCTTACTGGAAGACTCAGAAATAGAGAACCATGAAGAATTTTTATCAACCGGAATATTTTGGGGGAAAAACCAATATCGATCAGGGTTATCAGATTTTATTACTGACCCAAATAAAAACCCATTAAGAACACCTTCAGGTAAAATTCAAATCATCTCAGAAGAATATTCTAAAACGGGTTTCTCTTCAATACCATCTATAAGGATTCTTAAACCAAATGATATTTATCCATTAAGATTAATCACACCGAAATCAAGGTATAGAGTACATTCACAAAATTATAACATACCATGGTTCAGAGATAGAGAAAAACAAGGATTATGGATCAACCCACATGATGCTTATACTCGGGGAGTAGCAAATGGAGAAAAAATTAGCGTCAACAGTGAGCAAGGCATCGTTCACGCAGAAGCGATAGTAACTGAAGACATCATTCAAGGAGTAGTATGTCTACTTGAGGGGGTTTGGCCAGAGATAAATTCAGATGGAATCGATACTGCAGGATCACCCAACATGCTTACTTCAACAATACCAACACTTCCCAGTCAAGGGTCACGTACTCATTCAACACTTGTCCAAGTCAGTAAAATTAGATAATAATCTAAAAATCATTGACAATTATCTTTCAAACAGAAATGTAATGATTTATTTAGTATAAAATCAAGTCCATATGCATGGTTGTAATAAAAGGAACGAAGACCGAAAAAAATCTTTTGAAAGCTTTTGCTGGAGAAAGTCAAGCAAGAAATAGATACACTTACTTTGCTAGTGTAGCTAAAAGAGAAGGATATGAGCAAATTTCAGCGATTTTCCTTGAAACGGCTGAAAACGAAAAAGAACATGCTAAAGTTTTTTTCCAATTCCTTGAAGGTGGAGAGGTTGAAATAGTTGCTTCTTACCCCGCTGGAATAATTGGTGAAACTACAAATAATCTCCTAGCAGCTGCTGATGGCGAAAAAATGGAGTGGGGTATATTGTATCCATCATTTGCTAAGACAGCGTTAAAAGAGGGATTCAAGGAAGTAGCCACTGCTTTCACAGAAATTGGTGAAGTAGAAGAGAAACATGAGAAACGTTATAGAATTTTACTAGGCAGAGTCATTAAGGGCACTTTGTTCAAAAGAGATAAGGAAGTTGAGTGGAAATGCAGGAATTGTGGTTATATTCACCATGGAAAAGAAGCACCTGAAACTTGTCCAGCATGCAAACACCCCCGAAGTTATTATGAATTAAATACAGAAAATTACTAATTTTTTTTACTATTCATCAGCGAAGCGATAATGCCAATTATTGAAAAAATAAAAAATAATATAAAAGATACTTGAATAGCTACCTCAAGCTGTGAATATATTTGTGGAGTAATAATAGTTCTACCTAAATAAATAGCGAAAATCATCATCGCCACACTTTGGCTCAGCGTCTGACCCAATAATCTCATAGTGCCTAAGGTGCTAGATGCAATACCAAAAAACCGTTTTTCCACAGAACTCATAATTAAATTGGTGTTTGGTGCGCCAAATAATGCAAGCCCTAAACCAATAATACATAAACTTAAAACAATTTGGATGGTTGAAGAGCTTTCATTAATAAAAATTAATGAGCCTAACCCTAGACTAGAAAATCCCATTCCAAGTGCAGCAATTTTTCGAGGCTCTTTTTTGTCAGAAAGTCTACCTGATAGAGGTGCAATTATTGCTTGAATTATAGGTGAAGACATCAGTATTAGCCCTGCATCTTGGGGTGATAATCCCTTAAGATATTGAAGATAAAGGCTTAAAAGGAAAGTGACTGCAAACGTTGATGCAAAACTTATTAATGCAGTAAAGTTTCCAAGAGCAAAAAACTGATTTTTTAAAAAAAGACGAATATCCATTAAGGGATATTCGCAATTTAATTCGAATTTTATGAAATAAAAGAAGCTTATTATACCAAAAACTATAGGAGTTACGCTTTCAATAGAAGGCAATAGACTAAATCCATACATTAACAAAAAAAGTGTTAAACCATAAATGATTGAACCAAATAAATCGAATTTTTCTCCTGCAGCTTCTCGCCATTCTCCTTTTAAAAAGAATAAAATTAATAATGATGACAGAAAACTTACCATTGCGATTGTGTATAATATGCTTCTCCATCCAAACATCTGAGTTAAAACTCCACCAATGTATGGACCAGTACTTAGACCAATGTACACTGAAGCTGCATTGATTCCTAGAATCGAGCCTTTAGATTCAGTTGGGGATTGTGATACTAGAATAGCTATTCCTGTGCCAAAAATCATTGCTGATGAAAATCCTTGGAAAGCTCTTAAAAAAATTAGATAAGAAGCTGAAGGATAAATGCCTAGAAACATTGATGAAATACCAAAAAAAATGGTACCTATAAAGAATATTTTCTTTCTACCATAAATATCAGCGATACGACCAAAAGGTACTAAAAAGATAGCTGAAGTCAGTAAAAATGCAGAACTTGCCCAACTCATGGATATTGCATCCAAATTAAATTCCTTAGAAATATTTGGTAAAGCAATATTGAAACTTGAACTATTAAATGGCGTTAAAAAACTCGTTAAAGTAACAATAAAAATAACTAACCTTAAGTTTAAAAATTCATTTCTGTTCATAGTTCAAACTCTTGATATTTACAAATAGAAAAGTATTTGATATAAAAAAGAGAGGTTTATTTTACAGATTTTCCTAATTTTATCCCTAACTGCTTACAAGCTTCCAACACTTCTGGCGTGGGGACACCCCTTGATCCTATTGGATCACCAACAATGGTACCAATTCGACTAAAAAGAGTAAGAGTATCTTTTACACGTCCTCCTCCACCATGGCTATAAAATACTGCATAAGGCTTACCAGAGTTTCCTGGTTGGTTTCTTTGAAGATACCAATCATCTAAGAAGGTTTTCATTGTACCAGCTAAATATCCAAAGTAATCAGGTGTGCCAAAAGCCACACACCCATATTTGGAGAATTCGGATAAGGGGAACCTTCTCTCATTTGCATTATGCAGAGTGACTTCAAGCCCTTCCGATTTTAGGCCTTCAGCAACTGCTTCAGCCATCTTGGCAGTATTACCGGATTGTTGAGAATGATACAGTACAAGCGCTTTTATCATATCAATCAATTAAATATTATACACACTCTTTAAGAGGGTTCTCATCGATATCTTTAATAGAATTGATTTAGTAACCCATTTTCATTGCTCTCTCACACCTCATGTGCTAGGTTCGGTTTATATTCGTAGAAACTGATGCGATTTTGCTTTGTCAGGTTTTGCCTCTGCTCTTCAGCTAGCCGAATCAACTCGAAGCAGGTTGTTGTCAACAGGTAGTTCTCAACTAGATGAATTACTTGGAAGCATAGGCGGAGGCTCCTTCTACTTATTCTACGGGGAAGATGATCTGCTGAACGAAGTTTTCATAAACTTGCTCATTAATGCCCTTCAACCCGAAGACGCAGTCCATCAAGTGATTTATGCAATATGTGGAAACTATAGAGTTGAGCGAAACGTCATCGAGGTAGAGCCACTGCTTCAAATTTTGGAACACAAAGGATTATCACCAGAGAAAGCACTACGAAGGGTTCGAGTCCTCACCGCATCATCTGCTGATCAGCAATCTCAACTTGCTTGTGCATTAGAAAAAACACTTGATGAAAATTGTGTGAGCCTCGTTCTCGTTAGTGGCCTCTACAAGCTGCAGATCGATGATGCTCGGAAGCAAAAGCGAGAAAAAGTTATGGAAGAAGTCCAGCGTTCGATTTCAAGGATCCGACAAGCATGCGCCTTCCATGAGGTCCCAGTAGTGGCTTCAGCTCGGGAAGTCAAGGCAAAACTGTTGCCTAGAGCTGAGGTCAGTAGTTTCCTTGATCACCTAGCGAATATGACCGTTCATCTCCGTGGTAATTGGGGAAAAGGATTCCGAAGGGCTTTCCTAGTTAAAAGTTCGGTGAAGCCTCGGGGATCCGTTGAATATTGTTTTCAGGGGGTTAATGAATTGGGTAGAAACACTCCGCCTTTAAGAGATTCATTCAATGAAGCTGTTGTTAGACTTAGGAGAGGATTTAGAGACGCGCTTGTCAAGCCTAGTCGCAGGGAGGCTTTTGACAGGCTCGTGGAGGCTTGGTCTTCAGAGATAGGAGCAATCACATACGCTGAATCAGTCTCCCTCTTTGACTTGCTACTACTGACTGCAGCCATTGATAACAGGAGACTAATTGAGGAACTCTCAGAAAAACTCCGCCGCTTTGAGAACAAAGGCGGTGAAACAGGTTGAAAAGAAGAGGCTGGCTACTTGAACCATACTTGAAAGATGAATATGCTTGGCTATGGTTTAAACCAGAAGAGGGAAAACCCCTCCTACTTAGGGAGAGGCATCGTCCGTGTTTTTTGGCTGACATGAAGGAGGGAGTCACAATCGAATTGCTTCGGGGAATTCTTGAGACTCATCCCTTAATTTATTCAGTCTCAGAGGTTCGAAGATATATCAATCTTAGACGAATAGAAAAAAAGATTTTTGCAGAAATAAGAGTAGACTTAGTTAATTCACTGAAGGAAGTCATAGAATATACTAGAAACCTCATGGAAGTCAAGGACGTTTATGATGTGGATTTAGCTCCAATTCAGTGGTATCTTATGGATAAGGGTGTAGCCCCCACCAGCTTCTGTGAGTTTGATGAGGACAAAGGAGTTCTCACCACCCTCAAAAGAATTGAAGACGACGAGATGGTTGCACCTCCACCTTTTAAAATTATGAGGTTCCAAGCACCGTTAGATGGCATAATCGACGAAGTTAGTATCTATAATGAATATGAACAGTTGATTCAATGCCTTAAAGGTTCAGAAAAAAGCGTACTTGAAAACTTTAATGCAGCCCTAGAAACAGAAGACCCTGATGTACTGATTACAGATAATGTCGGAACCGTTGTGAAACGAATGCTAAAGAGAGGAACACAATGTGGAGTCAACATCAAATTCGGAAGAGGAGGAGATAAAATTCATGGACGAATAATACTGGGGCTATCAAGCTACCTCGA
>VGJH01000060.1 GCA_016867505.1 Candidatus Bathyarchaeota archaeon | reverse complement strand
TTATTGCTAAGGTAAAGGAAGCAGAAATTGAACCCAATGAAAAAGATGTAAGAGCGCTTCTAAGTGGAAAATTTTCACTTCAAGATATGTATGATCAATTTGAAGCGATGAGAAAAATGGGGCCTCTGCAAAAAGTGTTTGGAATGATACCTGGGTTGGGTTATCAGTTGCCTAAAGAAGAGATGGAAAAAGCTGAGGAACGTTTAGACAAATGGAAAGTCATCATTCAGAGTATGACTAAAGAAGAGAAAGAAGATCCGAAAATTCTTAATTCAAGCCGAATTCGACGTGCAGCTAGAGGAAGTGGTCTTACCGAAGCAGATGTCAGGGAACTTATAAAAAATTATGAAAATACAAAAAAGATGTTTAAACAATTTAAAGGCAACAGAAGGATGCGACAAATGCCATTCAAGATTGGTTAAAATTAATATTTTTTTTCTAAAGAGTCAGCTTAATCGTATCAAAAATGTAATAGCTTATAAAATAGTGCAGTGTACACTGTGGTGCTCAAATAGAGGGACCGCACAAGCGAATAACTCAGATTGGGCCGGTGAATAATCAATGGGAAAAAGTCAAGGACCTCGTAGAAAGAGTAGAGCTGTATTAACAAAAAAAATCAGGGAAAGAGGAAAATTACCCTTAAGCAGACTATTGACTACATATGAGGCAGGAGAAAAAGTTATTATCAATATCGATTCTGCGATTCACAAAGGAATGCCCCATAAACGTTTCCAAGGCCAAGTAGCTACAGTTGTATGCAGACGTGGAAGAGCATACGTGCTCCAGATTCCTCAAACAAAAATTGTTAAAACCTTAATAGCCCTCCCTGAGCATATCCGAAAGCATCAGGATGGCTGAATTCATGTCAGTTGTTGAAAAAAAGGAAATCACCATAGCAGAAGCGAAAACTCTTCTTGAAACGAAAGCTGAGGAACTTGATCCTCTTCAGAGAAGGGTTTTAGATTATACGATAAAGTTTGCTAAAACAAACGCAGAAGACTCAAATAAGATCGTAACTGAATTAATTGATAAAGGACAGATTGACAGAGCGTTAGCTGTTCAGATAGTTAATTGTATGCCTAACAGCATTTCTGAGATTAGAACCTTCCTTGGTAGACAAAGAATCATCTCTGAAGAGGCTGTAGAGAGTATTTTAAGGATAATTGAGAAATATAGGACAACATCATAGTCCTGTATTAGACTGGAGGCAGTGCATTGTATAGCGGAGCTAAAAAATACGAAGATTATGCATATGTATTAGACTATTTACCTCATGGGAGACCCGGAGTACCGAGAGGCCCCTATACACAGGGTGGGGTCCTCCAGTTGATTGGAGAAAGCTATTTCACCTTATTAGAAGCTTCACCAAAGAGAGATGCAAATTATAATATTCGAGACCGAATATTCGTGGGAAAAGGCTCACGAGCTTTAGTAAGTCATATCATAAGTAGAATCAAATACGATGAACTAACAAGCTCATCCAAAGCAGAATTACCAACTATTATTGAAACTATCGTAATTGCTAACGAACCCTTCTTTACAAACTTCTTCAATACAAGCCAGCAAATCACACCAAGAATGCATAGCCTTGAGCTAATTCCAGGCATTGGTAAAAGACTAATGTTCCATATACTAGATTTAAGGGAAAAACAATCCTTCAAATCCTTCTCAGATGTTGAGCAAAGAGTAAACCTAAAAGATCCAGCAAAATTAATTGCACGCAGAATTTTTGATGAATTATCACAAGAAGAGAAATATTTGTTATTTACACGTCCTCATTCTGAACGAAACTTCTAAATAACAGGCACTATGTTTTTAAGAATCTACATTGGATGGTTAGTGAACATACCTTGAATGCTAGAAACTTCAGAAACCCTAACCAGATGGCTTATACACGCCGAAAATTCATGGGTGGTGTCCCAGGGTCAAAAATTGTCAAATTTACCATGGGTAATACTAGCAAGCAATTCCCCGTAAAAGTAGAACTAGTAAACCTTCAACACGGGCAAATAAGACATAATAGTTTAGAATCTGCAAGAATTGCTTGTAATAGGTTATTAGAACTTAGACTCGGAAAAGATCTTTATGTCATGAAGGTTGTACCCTTCCCTCACATAATTTTACGTGAACATAAACGAGTTAATGTAGCACAAGCAGATCGTTTCCAAGAAGGAATGAAAAGACCATATGGAAAACCAACTGGCGTAGCAGCAAGAATTAAAGCAGGTGAACCTATCATCACAATAGAAGTTGAAAAAGATGGAGTAGATGTCGCTAAAGAGGCTCTAAAAAGAGCTGCCGATAAAGTACCATTACCCAGTAGAGTTGAGATTACACAATAAGCTATATACAAAACTATTTTAATCCAGTTTTAGATGATTTTTTAATATAAATTAAAAAATAATTTGTTTTTTATCCTAGCAAGTATTTATTTTGGCTAGATTGTATGATTTCGAATTTGACCGGGTAATTGCTGAAATTAATGAAAGGAGAGCCAAAAAAGTGTTAATCCAGTTACCTGATGGTTTAAGACCTTATGCATTCCAATTAGCAGAAAAAATTCAAAAAATAAATCAAGTTAATATCATTTTTTCAGGTGACAGTTGTTATGGAGCATGTGATTTAGCAATTCGCCAAGCGAAAGAGCTTAACGTTGATCTTTTAATCCATTATGGCCACAGTTTAATGGTCAAAACAGATTTTCCAGTTCTATACCTCAACGCAAAAATAAATATCCCGATAATTGAATTAGTTGAAGAAATTATTCCTAAATTAAGTGAGTGGAAAATTATTAGTTTAGTAACAACAATTCAGCATACCCATCAATTAAAAGATTTAGCAAACTCTCTAAATATGAAAGGCATAAAAACTATCATTGGGAAAGGAAACAACACTACAATATTTGATGGACAAATTTTAGGATGTAATTTTTTTGTTTTAAATGATTTACCTGAAGAAGTTGATGGAATTGTCTATATTGGTGGGGGAAATTTTCATCCTCTTGGCTTATCTATTTCAACTGGAAAACCCGTGCTCATTGCTAATCCATATAATTTGAAAATTAGCCTATTAAACGAATCTGATGTAATGCTATTAGCTAAAAAGAGGATGGCAGCATTAACAATATCAAAAAATGCTAAAAAAATAGGAATACTTGTTAGTTCGAAACCTGGGCAAAACTCTTTGATAATTGCTGAAGAGATGATGGATAAACTCACTAAAAAAGGCATCACATCTTTTCTAATATATTTAGATGAAATCAAGGCTGAGACTTTAAACAATTTTTCTGAAGTTGATGCTTTCCTAGATACAGCATGTCCACGTATTGCCATTGATGGTATAATGGGTGTAGAAAAACCAATCATAACAATTCAAGAAATGCGTATTGTGCTAGGAGAGTTAAAATGGGCTGAAGTTTGGGGAAGAAACTATATTTCCTTTTAGCACCAATCAGTTTATTAAAAAGCGGGTCCATTCATGCACAAGTACTTGAAGGATCAGCTCAAACAGTTTACAAAGTACATGAACTAATGCGAGTGTAATTATGATGTCTAAAGAAAAAATCGTCAAGAAAAAAGTTCTGCCAGGGGAAGAACTTGCCGTTATTGAAGAATACAATAATGGTAAAGGCTCCTACCAACAGGATGGGAGTGTAAGAGCTGCAGAACTAGGTGAAACAAGATTAAATTCAGAGAAAAGAGCAATAGAAGTAGTAAAATATACTAAAGAGCTGACATTACCAGAAGAATTTTCTGATGTTATTGCAGAGACCGGCTCGGTCACCCGTCGAGATGCAAGAGTTGACATTTTTAAAATTGGTAAAAAAATTGTAGAGCCAACTTACTCAGGGGTCCTTCATGTTAATGAGGTGAACAGAGAATTCAGTAAAAATCTTGAGATGGCTCTAAGAAATGGTGATATTATCAAAGCAAGAATTGTGAATACTAAAAATCGTCTAATACAATTAAGCATGTTGAGCTCTGAATATGGTGTACTTTATGCATATTGTGGAAGATGTGGAACAGTTTTACAGAATGATCATGGTCGCTTAACCTGTACAAAATGTAATAGAGTTGAAAGAAGGCAAGTCGCTAGAAATTATGGTAAGGAGGATATTACTTGAAAATAAATGTCATTAAGGAAGAAGAGGACTATATTGAGGCAGAGTTTGGTGGAGAGGGCCATACCTTATTAAATTTGATTCAGAGCAGTCTTTTAGAAGACCCAGATGTTGAAATGGCTGGTTATAGTAAACCACATCCTTTGATGGATAAAAGTAATTTATTTATTAAAATGAAAAAAGGGAAAAATCCCTACGATGCGTTAAAGAAAGCAACAGAAAATGCAGAAACCAAACTAAAAATATTCCTCGATGATTTCCAGAGTCCCCAGAATTTAAAAAGTAAAAAAGCCTAATATCTTGAAGCAACTTGAAGCCATCAAGGCTAAAAGAAGTTAAAGATGAAATTAGAATTCTAGGTGTAGCTATAGAAAAGAAAAACGATTTTTATCAAATAATTGGTGTAATATATAGAGGAAAAAAATTTTTAGATCATGTAATAAAAATTCAAGCTTCATACCCTGAAATCGAAAATAACCTAATTAATGAAATCAATAACTCTTCAAATAAAAGTCAAATAAGATGCTTAATTTTTCATTATGATGCAATCCCTTTAAAACTAGAATTAAATTTTTTAAAGATTTTTGAGGAGACAAAAATACCTTTGATAAGTATTTTTAGGGAGATAGAATCCAAAAAATTATACAAACTTAAAGATGACTCGAAATCTATCAATTTTTTTGGAATTAACTTTCCTGATACGAAAAAAATTTTAAAAAAGGTTATAGATAGTGAAAATATTCCTGAAGCAGTAAGGGTTGCTAACCTAATTTTGAAAGCTTACATGAATCCAATAACATAAGGTATTAATAGAGGTGCCTAAGCCATAGGCTACCGAATGGAGGCTTAGGACATGAAATTTTGCTCTACCTGTGGCACGATGTGTAATATCGATCACAAAAAGAGATGTTACATTTGCCCCAAATGTGGCGCTGAAGAGCCAATAAATGACGCACCAGTAATTCAGAGAACTAAGCAAAATGGTGAAAAAATTGTTGTTATTGGTAAAAAAGAACAGAATTTAAGGACAACTCCACAAGTTAAAGCAAATTGCCCAAAATGTGGAAATGATAAAGCTTACTGGTGGATGGTCCAAACTAGAGGAATAGACGAGAGCAGTACCCAATTTTATAGGTGTACAAAATGTGGTTATACTTGGCGTGATTATAGTTAAAAACGCGAGAGAATCCTTTTATTACATTTAAACCCTTTAAGTATTCAGCAAATTATCCCTTAAAGGAGAATCCATATTGTTTGAAGTAGAAGTCTCCCGAATAGATCCATTTCGGAACCTCATCAAAGCTCTCAGCGTAATTGTTGAAGAAGGCACTTTCATCATGAATGAAGCTCAGATTAAACTTCTTGCCATGGATCCAAGCCATGTAGCTATGGTCGATTTTGAGCTTCCAAGCGACTTTTTTGATAATTATAAATGTGAAGGCGAACCAAGGCTAAGTGTGAATATTAAGGAATTTTTAAAATTTCTTGATCGCGTCGATAAAGACGAAGAAGTCTGGATTAAATTAAACGAGGAAAAAGCACGATTAATCATTAATTGTCGTCGTGGAGGGCATAATAGAAGATTTGAAATGCCGATTTTAGAACCCCTTGATGAGGAAGTTCCTCAACCAAAAATATTCTTCAAAGCTAAGGCTCGGATCATAACTAACAGTTTACGAATGGCAATTAGAGATGCTGATCTCGTTTCAGAGCATGTAAAAGTCGCTGTTGAAGGTGAGACACTAAAAATTAGTGCAACTGGTGATATGGGCTCAGCTGCAAGTGAATGGGAGAAGGGTAGTGATGACTTGATTGAACTAAAATCCGAAGAAGATAGTAATGCAACTTTCACTCTCAGTTATTTAAACGAAATCGTCAATGCAGCAGGAAATAGTAGTGAGGTAGCAACCGTCGAAATCAGCACTGATATGCCAATTAAAATGGATTTCGAACTTCCACGAGGAAAACTAGTATATTATTTAGCTCCATGCATTGGTGTATAAATAATAAAAGCTCTTTTTTTAAATAAACTTTTTAAAAACCTAAAAAACTGAAAACTTAATTGAAATTTTTTAAAATTATTAAGTATTTTTAATTATAAAACCATTTAAACGTTTTTTACGATAAGTTTATATTATATATGCATTTCCATTCTGGAAAGTGGATGTGGAATGAGGGATAGTATTCATTCGAGGTTATTGCCTTCATAGGTAACCTATTAAAAATTTCTAATAAATCTAATATTTATCTAATAAATTATTCTTTTAAGGAGAATTCTTTTTTTAAAGCCTCACAATCACAGCCTCTTTATTTGGTGATATTTTGAAAATTGTAAAATTTGCTATACCTAAAGGACATTTAAGTGAAAAAACCTTAGCGATTCTGAATCGCGCTGGTTATATTATATCTGGTGATGATCGAACATATCGCCCATCTATTAATGATCCTAACATTGAGTTGAAAGTTCTTCGCCCTCAAGAGATTCCGATATTTGTTAGTGAAGGGATGCAGGATGTTGGGATATCTGGTAGAGATTGGATACAAGAAACACACGCAGATGTTGAGATACTATTAGACTTAGAATATAGTAGAGTGAATTTAGTATTAGCTGTCCCAAAAAATTGGTTAAACATTAATAGTTTAAGCGATTTAATTGAAAAATGTGTTATTGAAGGTCGGGCACTAAGAATTTCAACAGAATACTTGTCAGCAGCCTGCGATTTTGTTAAATCAAATTTAACTTATAAAAAATACTGGATTAATAATGATCCTCAAATAATTACGCCATGGTGGAGAACTGGAAGCAACGAAAAAGTGCAAATATTTTTGAGTTTTGGGGCAACTGAAGCAAAACCACCTGAAGATGCTGACGCTATTGTAGAGGTTGTAGATACTGGCACAAGTCTATCACAAAATAATTTGAAAATAATTGAAACCATAATGAAAACAAGTGCTCTACTAATAACAAATAAACAATCACTAAGAGATCCTGAGAAAAATGAGAAAATTACAGATATTTTAACACTGCTAAGAGGCGCTGTTGATGGTTCAAAAAAACTGCATATTTTTGCTAATGTTAGAAAAGATAATCTCGATAAACTATTAAAAACTCTTCCAGCTTTAAAAAATCCAACCATTTCACCACTTTCAGATCCTAATTGGGTTGCAGTAAACACAATTATTGATAAAACAATGTTTCTACAGATTTTACCTGACCTACGAAATTTGGCTCAAGGTCTTGTAGTATATGAACCTAGACAGGTTTTACCACTTGAAGAAATAGCAAATGGAAATGGATGGAAATGATCCCAATTTATAAAACTGAGCCAACTAATCTCTTAGA
>VGJH01000059.1 GCA_016867505.1 Candidatus Bathyarchaeota archaeon | reverse complement strand
GATTAATTTTTCAACTTCATCCTCTTTAAGGCCACGAGGATCAGCTAAACGGTTATTAATTTCTCTATATCGCTCCAATTTACTAAGGTTTTCCGGACTACTAATAATCACTAATAGGAAGGGGTTTCCTTCAGTAGAAGGGCCCATATTAATTACTTTTAACCTGTCGCTATGCTTCTCAAGTTCCTGGAAGTATGCGACAATTTTATCCCACCGGGCAATGTTCCTGTCACTGCCAAGCTGGAATCCAAAAAATGATTCTGGTGTTTGGGGATTAGACATATGAATCGCTATATTATTACGTCACCATGTTTAAAATTGCGGGTCTAGCCTATTTATTTATGAATTTTTCTTAAATAATTTTAATAATTTTTGATTTTAGGAGGGTTTATGCTTTTAGAGTAACACTATTTTTTGGTGTATGATTGTCCCAAGTTGAAGGTAGAAACCCCGTCTATGAGACTTTAAAACGTGGTGGAGTAAAGAAAATCATTATTTCAGAAGGCTCACTAAAAGAGCAAAGAATAATCGATATCATTGATTTTGCTAAAAAGAAGCGAATACCAATTGATGTGGCTGAGAAGGAAAGGTTAGATAAAATATCTGAGACTGGGCATCATCAAGGTGTAATTGCTCTGGTTGGTATGCCTGGATATGTGTCACTTAAACAAGTTATTACTCAGGCTGGTAAAGATTCATGCATAGTGATCCTCGATAGTGTTCAGGATCCTCAAAATTTTGGCAGCATTCTAAGAACAGCTGATGCAACAGGTGTGGATGCAGTTTTAATTCCCAAAAAAGATAGTGTTGGGCTTACACCAACAGTTTTCAGAGTGAGTATGGGTGGAGGAGCAAACGTCCCTGTAGCTAGAGAAAATCTGTATCCAGCAATCAAACTCTTAAAAGACGAAGGTTTCCAGATCATTGGTTTGGATTCATCTGGAACAAAGGATTATTGGGAACACGATTTAACTGGTTCAATTACTTTGATTCTGGGAAGTGAAGGTGAAGGAATAAGCCCAACTTTACTCGAGAGGTGTGATCAGGTTTTAAAAATCCCAATGAAAGGAAATGTGCCTAACCTCAATGTTGGTGTCTCTGCAGCTGTCGTGTTATATGAAAAATTAAGGCAACAAGAAGCTAAGGTAAACAGAATTTAATACAAAGATATTTATTCATTCACTATTTTTTCTTTTTAAGAATGTCCAAAGGCAATCGCCCTACCTGCATTGGTATGATGGGTGAAGAAGATGACTGTGATCAATGCAGTTGGCGTATAGAGTGTGAACGTATGACCCAGCAACTCGAAGCTGATGCTTATCGAGGAGGAACACATGTACGTTTAACTGGAAAATTTAAAGAGAAAAAATATAAACCCAAAAAACTTCCATAAAAAAGTTAGTTTAGACTGACTTTACTTTCTCCTTCTTCTTTACTCACAGTCAATAAATTGACATCATCGTCTTCTCCTTGACCATGGTGAGTTACTATGAGAATTTGCTCAATTTCTCTGGAGCTCTTCGAAATATATTCTAAGAGCTGTGGAATGTTATCCGAGTCAATTGCATCTGTTGGTTCATCCAGAATAAGCAGGCGTGAGAATCCTGCAACGCGTAGTAGAGCTAAACGTTCTGCAAGAGCAAAAATGCTCTCATGGCCACCACCAGCACGCCACACTGGGATAGTTCTTCTCGTATCCTTCAACTGTACTTCTAAAGTATATTTTTCTCTATCAATCACGCAACGATTATAGAGTTGTTGATCAGTGAGTTTTTTAAAATATTCAAAAGTCCAATCCTCTAAACGTCTCAGTGTATTTTCACGTATATCTTTTTCATAAATACCATATTGATCAATAATATAATCAATAACCCTGATTTTTTCCTCATACTCTTCTATTTGTTCAATTTTTGCCTTAGATTCTATGAGGACTTTTTTTTGTGTATTAAGTCGGCTTTCAAGTTCTTTAATTCCTCGGTCTGTTTCTGATATTAATCCTTCATTTGTTTTAACAGATGAGAATATGGTTGAATATGTATCTCTTAAATTTTTTAATTTAACTTCAACCCTGTGTTGTGCAAGTTCAATATCTTTCATTTTTTCATTCAAGAGATCAGATACGTTTGTTAGCAGTAAATCCGTGTCTTCCTTAAGTTTAAGAGTTAATTCAATTCTATTTTTTTCAATAGTTGATAATTCAGTTTTTATATCCTCTACTTGTTTTAAACTTGATTTATAATCAGTTAATCTTCGTTCAATTTCAATTCTTTTTTCTCTAGCAATTTTTGCCTGATTATTAACTTCTTTAATCTCATCCATAATTTTTACTAATTTACTCTTATTTTCTTCCAACTCTATTGTCCAAGTCGAGAGCTCAAAGGTAATGAGCTGTTTATCAATTTGTTGACCACATGTTGGGCATGTTGATAAACCACTGCTGCTTAACCGGTTATGGTCAATAATTTTATGTTCCAGTTTACCAATTTCAATGTCAATTACTCGTCTTTTATCACTTAATTCCTCTTCAACTATTAACCTTAAACGTTCTTCAGTCGACTCAGCTGTTTTTTGCCGTTTCAGTAAATTTACTAAATTTTCCTCGGGATTATCTCCAACTATTTTCATTAGTTCTGATAATTTTTGTGTTTGATTTGTAAATAATCTGGATATGATTTCATGTTCTGAGCGTTTTTTGTTAAAGTTTCTTAAATTTGTGTCTAAATTTTCGATAGATGTTAATTTTTCTTTAATTAATATTAGCTCCTTTCTGTTTTTTTCATATTCAATTACTATTTTTTCTCTTCTTCTATGGTTTTCTGTCAATGTGAGATTATTTTCTTTTATTGATTCTTCAGCATTTCGAATTCTTTCTAGAAAAGCATTTTTATCTTTCAAATTTCCCTTTTCTTCTAATATTTTTTTAACCTCTCTTAGTTCTTCTTTGATTTCTGTTGGAGTTGTTAAGCCAAGTATTGCATTCATCCTATTTTTATCTGGATTAAGAATATCAATGAACTCTTTCTGACGAGCATAAACTACGTTTAGGAAAGTCCTTCTGCCTATCCCTAAAAACTCCCGAAGTCTTTCCTGAATATCTCTTTCTCTTGTGAGTGGCACTTTATCTCCTTCAATGTCTAAAAACAAGTCAGTTGATTTGAATGACTCATCATTATCTAAATTACTTTGAATTATTTGGCCACTACGACTTATTACTGCTTTTTGATTTGTAATTGGATTTCTAAAACTTAAGCTTACACTTAATTCATTTTGTCCTATGGTCACTAGATCTTTCTTGTTTACGCCAGGTACCTCACCATAGAGTGCAAATAAGATTGCTTCAAGTATTGTTGTTTTTCCTGTCGCGTTTCTCCCTGATATTTTGTTTACTCCTGAGGTAAAATGAATTAATTGTCTGCTCTTATACGATTTAAATCCCCGTAGAGTGAGACTTTCCAACATGCTTTATACACCTTTGAACTTTTTTTGTTCAAAATGTTTCAGCCATTCATGAATTATTGGGGATCTTTGGGTTGGTGTTAATAATCCTGTAAGTGTACTGGCTTCCTCCTCTAAGGTATCTCTGATTTTGGTATGCATTTCTTTGATTGTCTCTGAAAAACTGCTAATCCCTGGGAAATAGTTTGATACTTCTACGCCTTCTTTTTGAATAATTGCTGTTTCTTGTGGTAATTCGATGTCCATGGTATCCACATCGACCCACAGGAACTTTGGTTCAGTTTTAATTAGTTCACTGATAAATTCATTGTTAATATCGCTTGGCCATCCTTCGCTTAGCCTTCCACTGAGTTTAATCTTTAGGTATCCTTCTTTTTTTGTGGATCTTAGTTCATTAATAAAATCCATTAGTGTTTCAGATATTTTTTCTTCATACCATGAAGGTGTTTTGTTTCTTTCTGTTTCTATTTTAACTTGTTTCATGTAATGTAATGAGTCAATTGGTATCCAAGTAAAATCCTGTTTTTCTGTATCAATAATGTAATAGCCTTTGTCTGGAGTCTCCGCAAAATCATAGATTTCAAGGCTTCCTGGAGTTAGAATCCATCCTCCTGATTGTAATTTTTTAGGATTACATTTTTTATGATAATGGCCTGTGAAAACATAATCAAAATCTCCTTCTGATAGATCATCAAGTGTTAAGCTGCTACTGTATGGAGGTACATCATTATAGTTTGCTATGAATCCGTGAAGTAATAAAATTTTTAGTCCCTGTAAATCGTTTAATCTTGTTTTTACTACTTCATTATATGCCCTATCTAATCGATCATAATAATTTAAGCCGATTACACTAATTTTGTCATCTGTGAATACTGGATTTTTGTCTTGAAAAATGTGTAGGTAATCTGCGAGAGGGTGTTTTAAATAATCGAGAGCATCTGAATCAGGGCGACCGTCATGGTTTCCCCTAATTAATAGTATTTTAATTTTCTTTTTATGCAACTTTTGAATGTCTATTGCTAATCTATAGAGCTCATCTTCAACGAATTGAACCATTTTTGGTCGAAGAGTTCGTCTCTCAAAGAGATCTCCACAAATGAAAACATAATCTACGCTGTGTTTAATTATTGAATCAATTGTTTTGATGAATGCGTTTTCAAAGGCTTTTCTTCTATGTTCAGCAATTGCGAGAGGAATTGCTCTCCCAATATGAGCATCAGCAAAGACAGCAAATTTCATTTAAAGCACCTAATAAAGTCGACGATTCATTTTCTCTTTCTCTTCTTGATCTCTAACAATTGCCTCCTGCAAAAGTTTAGCTATCTCCGGGGTTTTTCCACCATGCTTAGTTTCTCTTTCAGCTGTTTTAATCATAACCGGAACTGGGACAAATGGTCCAACAAGCACCGCTTCTCCCTGTTCAAGTGCAGGTAGATCTGATAGTAAGTCTTCACTGAATGCCTCAGATGCTGCTTGGATGGTTGCTTGGTCTTGGTTATTAACCACTCTTAAAATTGCTAAATTACTGCAGTTACTGAGAATATCTGGATCTATTCTTCTAGGTCTTTGACTTATTACCGTCAAAAATACCCCGAATTTTGCTCCTTCAGCTGCTATTCTAGCAATGATATCTCTACTGAATTTTCCTCCACCTTCATCAGGTGGAGCTGCGAATCTATGTGCTTCTTCTACAAAAATGAAAATTGGTGCAGTCGCCCATGGTTCATGAGAATATTTCACATTGAAAATGCTTCTCAGTATCATGCCAACCAAGACATCTTGCGTATTATCAGTTATCCCACTCAAAAAGATGGTTGAGAGTTGCATTGGCTTAAAAAAGGCTTTTACATCCAATTCTCCTTCAGTAAAAATTTTTTGTTCTTTTAAATCCTCAAGTCTTTCAATTATTCTAGCTAATCTTCTTTGTTTTTCTGCATTTCCTTCATTTATTTCGTTTTCGAGTTTGTCAATTATGTCATCAATGGAATATCTAGATTTTTCCTTATATAGAGACTTCAGGATACGTCTAAGTATTACTCTTTGAAGGCTACCATCAATTCTAGCAAGCCTACAAAGCTCAGAAAAGCCGCATTGGCTAACAGATAAGTGTAACAATTTGACATGATCAGATTTGTACTCTTCAGCACCCTGCGGTCGATATACAGTTACTCTTTCTTTATAGAAGGAGTGTGGCGTATTATCAGCTGAGAAGGTCATATTAGCATAATCACCATGTGCGTCGATGACTAGGATTGTTGCTCCCTGCTTGAGGAGTTGTTCAATTATTCTTCCAGCAAAGTAGCTTTTACCATACCTTGTCATCGCTAAGATTGCAGTATGTCTGTGTAATTCTTTGCCCGAAATAGGGATAGTGATATTTTTTCTATGTAATAAGTAACCCACATTTAATGGAATCTCCTCTTTTCCTAATGTGAATAGTTTTTTTAATAATTCATCTGATGCTTTGTATACTTGTGTTCCGGGCATTGGCGGAGATCTGGGTCTCTTAACTTCACTTCTACCCCCCTCCGTATTGATATAGCCCAGGATTTTTGCTGTAGCAAGAACTTGGATAAGCTCATCTCCTGCTCCTAATTCACGTTGTTTCCATGCAGCACCTGGCGTTGTTCGTTCATCATAAAATGGATGTTTCGAGGTAATTGCTTTTACTTGCCCTAGAACCTCCAATTTTTTCAGTGAACCATCCTCTTGAGGTTCGTCAATATTTAACTGAACATACTCGTATGCAACTGGCCTGTTCTTCAGATTCTGTATGTTAAAATCAAAGAAACTTGGATTTGCTTGACCTATCACAACACCATATTCCTGCATCCTTATATCTCCCTCAGCATTCGTCTAGTTCCTTTAATGACATGCCCTGCCTCTTTCAGTTTATTGATGATAAAGGGCTCATATTTGCTTCTATAGAGTCCTCTATCAAATCTAGCAAGTGTATCAGCTTGTTTAAGGGGTAGATTATACTCGATGTCATTACAGTACCAGTAACTAAGATGATTCAAAACTTTTTCAAGGTTATCCTTGTCATAACATATCATTAACGAATTTTTATTCTTTAAGGACCACGGATCAAAGTCACCTAGAGAAGATGAAAGGAAATCCACTCTAAAAGTACGAGCTTTATCTGTGGGTCGCCAATATATCGTTGCCACTCCAGGGCACCCAAAAAAAGACTCGAAAGATTCTTTTAGAATTTTAGCCTTATCTTTATCTAGGGTTTTATCGAGTAGGTTAAAGAAGGCTGGAATAGTTTTATCCCGTGAATAATAGATGCTTGGAGCAATATTTAGTGGCATGGTGTATCCTTCATTTACACGAGATTCTTCAACCAATTCTGAATCAAAGAAGGGATTTTTTTCAATATATGGTCTAAGAGAAGCTTGCTCTTTTTCATTCATTTTATCAAAAAGAATCCATAAATCCATTGGTGAAGACGCGTCATCTACTAATGCTGATAATGTAAGATTACCCTCTCTTTTAATCAATGTTTTTAAAAGTTCCATGTAAAGATAATAAACTGATGAATCCTTTGAAATTGCGATAATCGGAATATCCGCATCTCTTCCAAAACATCTCAGTTTAGAAATTGAGTCAAAAAGCTGTTTTAATAATATTGGATGATGCCGATACTCCCTGATTGCATACGGAAATCTACTGAAGTATAAGCTTCCATCCATTAACACAATTGGATTTCCTCCTTTCTCAATAACTTTCAAAGCTGCGGAATATGCAGCATCATATTCACAAATTGTCCTTACATAACTAGGAATGAAGCCTTTATCACGAGTATCATAAACTTTATCAACATAAATCTTGACTTTTCTTTCAATTTCTCTATCTTTACCGGGTTCTTGAATTATTGCACATGCGCGACCAACTGCAACAAATTCACCATACGAGAACTCACTAGTTTGGACGCCTCCGTCAACTGCGATTAAGGTTTCTTTAAGGTTTTGATTTTTGTTTGGTAAATTTCTCCAGATTTTCTTTAATTCA
>VGJH01000058.1 GCA_016867505.1 Candidatus Bathyarchaeota archaeon | reverse complement strand
TGTATGAAGACGAAAATAGCCAACCTTATGTTATCAACTTGATTGATACACCAGGCCATGTTGATTTTAGTGGAAAAGTAACCCGCGCGATGAGGGCGTTGGATGGATGTATTCTATTAGTTGATGCAGTTGAAGAATTCCAGATTATGACCGAAGTTCGTTTACGACTTGCTTTAGATGAAATGGTTAGGCCTGTTTTATACATCAATAAATTTGATCGGTTAATAAAAGAACTAAAAATGGATGCAGATATGGTTCAAGCTAAGATCCTGCGCATTATTAACCAATTCAATACACAGGTTCAAACATATGGTTCAGATGAAATAAAAAATGAATGGACCATCAATGCTGCAAAAGGGCAAGTTGCATTTGGCTCTGCATTAGATAGATGGGGTTTCACCCTACCAATGCTTCAGAAAAAAGGTATTTCATTTAGACAAATGGTTGAAATGTACAAGGCAGGTAACTTAGAGGAATTACAGGAAAAGCTACCACTTGCAGAAGCAATACTAAGTATGGTTGTCACACACTTACCTAATCCAATTATTTCCCAGCCAAGACGTTTAAGAACAATTTGGAAAGGCGAACCTGACAGTAATATGGGTAAAGCAATGTATAGCATTGATCCAGATGGCCCAACAATTGTATGTATTACAAACATAGTAATAGATCCACAAGCAGGAGTCGTAAGTACTGGACGTATTTTTAGTGGCACTCTTCGAAAAGGCCAAGATTTCTTTATGGTAAGTGCGAACAAAGTTGTGAAAGCTCAACAAGTAAGCATTTACATGGGTCAATATCGTGAAATAGTTGATGAAATCCCAGCTGGAAATGTTATAGCATTATTAGGAATTGGTGAAGGAAGAAGCGGAGAAACTCTGGTTGATTATTCACTTAAAGATGAGGCAGTACCATTTGAGTCTATTAAATATCAGTCCGATCCAGTTTTAACGATTGCAGTTGAACCAAAGAAACCAATTGATCTTCCTAGATTAATTGATGCCCTTCAAAAGATGAGTATTCAAGATCCAAACTTAGTTACTACAATTAACCAAGAGACTGGAGAATATTTGCTTGCAGGCATGGGTGAATTACACTTAGAAATTGCATTAAAGGACCTTAAAAGAGATTATAATTTAGACGTCACCGAAAGTCAACCTACCGTAGTCTATAGAGAGAGCATACGTGATAGTGTTGGTCCCTACATGGGTAAAAGCCCTAACAAACATAACCGAGTATTTTTCAACTTTAGCCCTCTTGACCCAAAAATAATTGAATTAATCAGAAGCGGAGACATCAGTGTAATAACTAGCCAAAGAAAAATGGAAGAAGTATTGATTGAAAAAGCAGAATGGACACAAAGACAAGCACGTAGTGTATTCGCCATAAACGAAAATGCAAATATGATGATTGATACAACCGTAGGAATACAAGGATTACGCGAAGTAAAAGAGCATATATCAGGTGGGTTTAATTGGGCACTTCAACAAGGGCCATTAGCAAGCGAAATAGTTCGTGGTCTTTTAGTAGATATGGTTGACATTAACCTACATGAAGACCCTGTACATCGTGGACCAGCACAAATGATGCCAGCAGTTAGAGGAGCAGTATATGCTGGTATGCTCTCCGCACGACCAACACTCCTTGAACCAATATACAAAATCCAAATTAGAGTACCTGCAAATTGGCTTGGTAACGTCACAGGTTTATTGAGTAGGAAACGTGGAAGAATCCAAGATGTTGAACAGGCTGGTGCAGTTTCAGTGATTACAGGTTTTGTTCCAGTATCTGAAACAATTGGTTTCAGCGCTGAGATGAGAGCAGCAACAAGTGGAAGTGCTTTCTGGCAAAGTACTTTTGATCATTGGGCAGCAGTACCTGATAGCTTACTACTTGAAACTGTAAAAAAGATTAGAACTAGAAAAGGAATGACACCTGATCCACCTCAAGCTAGTGAATTTATCGTAAGAGAGTAATTTCTCCTTTATTTTTTTAAATAGTTACAAATTATTTATTATCAAGATGATTATCAAGAACAGAGAAAAATTAATTTCAAATTCAATATCTTCATTTTATAAAAAATTGAGAAGTGAATGTTTAGATGTATTAGAATTTGTTTTAGAATGTATTGATCCAATTAAATTAATTAAGAATCAAATTAAAATTGATGGAAGTTTATTAAAAATTAATAATGTTTTTTACAATTTAGACAATTATGACCGAATATTTGTGTTGGGTGGTGGGAAAGCAGGAGACACAATGGCTTTAGCAATTGAAAAAATTATAGGAGAAAGAATTACTAAAGGTATAATAAATGTGCCTTATGAAAGGAGTAAAAATTGTGAGCTTAATAAAATATTTTTGATTGGAGCATCTCATCCAAAACCTGATTCTAATAGTGTTTATGGCGTTACTTTGATGCTAGATGCAATATCCAATATTACAGAAAGAGATTTAATTATTTTTTTAATATCTGGAGGAGCCTCTTCATTAATTACTTTACCTGTAGAAGATATTACATTAGAAGATTATCAAGATATTATTGATATTTTACTTAAAAAAGGAGTAAACATTGAGGATTTAAATATTGTTAGGAAGCACCTCGATAAAATTAAGGGTGGAAAAATTCTTGAATATTGTTATCCTGCTGAAGTCCTTAGTATAATTTTATCTGATGTCATTGGTGATAAATTAAGTACTATTGGATCTGGGTTAACCATTGAGGATACATCAAAATTTGAAGATGCAATAAAAATTCTTAAAAAATATGATGTTTGGAATAAGACTCCTGTAAATATTAAAACCCACTTAATTAACGGTGAATCAAATGAAAAACCTAAAGAAACTATAACTACAAGTAAATATTTTAAACGAGTCCAAAATTTTATTGTTGGAAATAATAATACCGCTCTTGAATCTGCATTAGTCAAGTCAAAATTACTCGGTTTTAATTCACTTATTATCCCTAGAAATATTTCTGGGGAATCAAGAAAGATTGGTAAGTCTTTTTCTCCAATTATTAATGAGATCATTTTACATGATAAACCAATAAAAAAACCAGCAGCGATAATTGCTGGAGGCGAAACGACTGTAAATGTAAAAGGTAAAGGAATTGGTGGTCGGAACCAAGAGCTTGTATTATCTATGATAAAAGAAATTAATGGTTTACCCTGTGTAATTGCATCAATTGGTACTGATGGAATTGATGGAAATTCTAATGCAGCTGGAGCAATTATTGATGGAGAAACTGTAAAAAAAGCTTTAACCTTAAATATGAATTTTTCAGATTTTTTAAAGAAAAATGACTCAAATACTTTCTTCCAAAAAATTAATGATGCAATAATAACAGGATATACTGGAACAAACGTAAATGATATAGTAGTAATTTTGATTGGATTAGATAATTATGCCTCGTATTAATAGACAAGAAGTACTTGATATATTAAAAAAATTAATTGAAAACATTGAAAGTACTGAGATTATACTAGTTGAGGGAATCAAAGATGTTAAAGCAATTAGAAAATTAGGATTTAAAGGCAGAATTGAAGTTTGTCTACACCAAAAAACTACTTTAACAGATATTTCAACGTTGGTTGGCGGAAGAGGTAATAAAGTAGTTATTTTAACTGATTTTGATCAAGAAGGTAATAATCTGAACGATAGACTGTCACGCCTTATTTTGAGTACTGGAGCAATTGTTAATGTTGGGTTTAGAATTTTTTTTGGTAAAGCTCTAACCTCTGTAGGAATTAGAGAAATTGAAGGTATTGATAATTTAATAGATTAATTTTTTAAAGAAAAAATAATAAAAAAGCAATTTAATCAGTACTTAAAAATATGTACTTATGAAGGATTATGAGATAGGACTTAGAGAAAGATTAGCATTTATTGCTAGAAAATTATTTGAAGCGGGATTAGTTGAGGGAACAAATGGTAATATTAGTGCAAAAATCTCTGGCACAAATGAATTTCTCATTAAACCTTCGGGGTATTCTCTGAACGAAATTGAACCAAATTTTTTTATTAAAATCGATTATTTGTTAGATAAAATAATTGATGGAAATGATCCTCCAAGCATAGAAACTCCAATGCATTCAATGTTATATAAAAGAAGACTCGATGTTGGAGGTATTGTATATGTTCATCCACATTATTCAACAATTTTTTCTATTCTGAATAAAGAAATTATTCCAATGGGATTAGAAGTAATTGAAGCACCTTCATTAGTTAAAGGCATCAGCATTTCAAAATATGCTAAACCTGGTTCGATCGAGTTAGCTATAAATGTCACAGATTCTTTAATTGATAAAGTAGCTTCATTATTACCTTATCATGGTCTAACAGCTATTGGTAAGACAATTGAAGAGGCAGCTCAGAATGCGATAACTACTGAAAAAATGGCAAAACTACATTATGATGTTTTATTAGTTGGAAAACCAAGACAATTACCATCCGAAATCATAAATCAGATGATTAAGTTGGCAAAAGAAAAGGATTTTTTAATTTAAATTCGCTGATCTCTTTTTTTTCTCTGAAGCTAATTTCTTTACAAATTCTAATCCAGGTGTAAAGTCGTTTAAAGATTTTACTTCAATTAATCCTTCTTGCGTTGCTTTTTTCAATAAGGCTTCTCCTTCTTTAGTTCTTATTAATACAGTAGAGTATCCCTCAGGTGACCCAACATTACCAATTGAAATATCTGCGAACTCAGATGCAAAATCAATACATGTATTACAACACTTTCTCACAAACGGTTTCATTTTTGAGATTTTTATTTCGTATGGCTCTTTATCTAATAACTTTACTATAAATTTTCCTTTTTTAATTTCGAATTTAACTATGTTTTTAGGATCAATGCCTTGTTCTATTAAAAAGTTAGTTAAGGTATCATAATTAAAAGTCTCCATACAAAATAAACCAAGACGTAATTTTATTGCTTCTCCAATTCTACTTTTGTTTAATCTACCATACTCAATTTGTCGAGACACTCTTATTTGACAGGGTGTGCCGATAATGACTAGCTTATTATTTTGTTTTTGATTAATTTCTTTTAATGATTTTAAAATTGGAGCTGATGAATATTTTGTACCAGCAGCATTTATTATTTCTGCTGGAGTGCTAACCAATAATGGTTTTGGATTCCAATTTATGTCTTTATCTACAACTAGTGCTCCAGTAAATCCTTCTTTAAGTGCTTGAAGTAGCAAAGATGTTGCTGCTCCCCCATCTTGACAATTAGTTAAAACTTCTGTAGATACAGCTCTAATAGCATATTCTCCAATTGTTATACCACAATTTATTTCACTATCTTTCTTAATTCTACCAAAAATTTTTTCTTCAAACTCTTTTTCATCAAAATTTGGAATTGGACAATTTTCAAAACATAATCCACATTCAATGCATTTACCTATTAATTTTGGAGCATCAATAAAATCAATAACTTTGGCTGGACATACACTAACACAAGCTCCACACCCTACGCAATAATTTTTAGTAATAACTTGATCTGATAAATCAGAAAAATTGGTTTTGCTGCTACTCAAAGATATCCAAAGTATTATTATTTAGAACTATAACAACATTTTCATTAAATTGTCTCAAATAAATTAGACAATGCTTTCATAATTTTGTTAAAATATTATTTTGAGGAGATTAAATTAATTGCATCCTGTAAATTCATGCCAACATCATACTTTCTTTTAAAATAGACTAGGATATTATTCACATCTCTCTCTAGTGATTCTTTTGCATTTGGGTGAGTGAGAGTCAGATATTGTGGCCAGTCAATAATTTTTATTTTTTCGTCAAGATTAACCATGATATTAAATTCACTAAGGTCTCCATGAATTATGCCCTGATTATAGGCATTTTTTATACAATTTATTATCACTTTTAAAAATTTATCAGGTTCTTCAATATCAATAATTTCTGAGAATAGCTGCCCTTCAATATACTCCATTACAATTGAATGCCGGTTGTAAAATAAGGGATTTGGTACGAAATCTCCAATTAATGCCATTTTCTTTAATGCAATAAACTCTCTTTCAGCAGCTAAACGTGATTGATATAACCATGAAATATGTTTTCGATCACCTACAAATTCTCTTTTTCGTCTTGTATTCCTAAAACTCGTTCTACCTAACCTATGAAATTTGATAGCAACCTTTTGGTTTTGCTGATTAAGACCTTCATGAACGTCAGCTTCTTTTCCAACTCCAATCGACTTACCTAAAGCTTCTAGAATCCCATTTTTAACTAATGCGTTTAAAGCTAAAACATCATATCCCGTGTAATTTAAAATATAACCAACGTAATTCTCAATTTGTCTCCAAAGTAATCCCTTTTTGTCTAATTCACCAATCCAAAATTTTACTTCATTTGAATCAAAACCAGAGTATTTTGAAATAACCTCAACTGGTACAAATTCATGTTCAGACATTCCAAGTTCAATGCCTAAAAGTATCCTAAACTCTTTAGGATCCATTTGGGTAAGCATTTGTGCTGCTTTTTCAGCTGATGACACAATAAAAAGGAGTACCCTCAACTATTTAGAGTCTAAGGCTTTTTCGAATTGTTAAGTGAATCGCTATTCCTAATGAAGATACTAGCATTTGTACAACATTTGCAGGTAACTCTGCTAAAGCTCCTCCAAACCCATACATATAAATTTGCACTAAAAAATAACCTCCAACAAGAATTATTCCACCTACCACCCAAGCAAAAATGATTCTACTTAATTTTTGATCTGGTTTCCCACCAGCAATATAGCCTACAACAAATCCTTCAGCTCCCTTAATTATTAATGTAAACGGTGCCCAGTTACTATAACCAAGTAGAATATCAGCAAGTGCTGAGCCAACACCACCACTAACTCCGCCTATAAGTGATCCATATGTAAGGCCAGAAACTACAACGATTACATCTCCTAAATTAAAAAACCCGTTAGTTGCTGGTATTGGAAAAGTAAAAACCATTGTGGCAACAGTTGCTAAAGCAGCCATTATTGCCATGGCTGCAATTTGTCTAGTACTTAAAGACGACATAATATGATAGTTGTGTCTATAATATATTAGTTTTATCTCTCATAAATGTGATGGATAATACTTACAACAAAATTTTTAATTCATCTAAAGCAGTCAAGACTCTTTTCCCTTTTTCTGTTAATTCAAAATATTTTCGTTTTCCATCAGTTATAGAAATAATTAGCTCATTTCTTTCTAAATCTGCTAAATGCTGATAAACTGCTCCTATTGTCATCTCTTTTTCTAGTTTTTTCCAAAGTGCATACCCATAAGTTCTCCCATGGCTAAGATTACGTAAAATCTCCTCTTTAGTTGTTAATTTAGAGCTTAAACCAGGGGTTTTTGATCTTTTTTTAAGACTTTGGAGTATATCATCCGTTTTTAATCCACTGCTAGTAATTAAACATACTATTTGGTCTGTTCTATCAATTTTTTTATCATTTAATAAATATTTTAGACAAGCTACAGTTGAAGCACTTGCAGGTTCTGGGAATATGCCTTCAAATTTTGCGATTTCTCTTCCAGTTGAGTGCATATCATCATCAGTTACTGAAACTGCGTAACCACCTGATTCCTTTATTGCCCTTAAAGCTAATTCTCCAAATAATGG
>VGJH01000057.1 GCA_016867505.1 Candidatus Bathyarchaeota archaeon | reverse complement strand
AATTGAGCTTATCAAAAAAATTGTTTAGTCTCTCACACTTTTTAAGACCTTTTTTATTTCAGAAAGAATAGATTAATAGGAAGAGCTTCTTACCCAATGGCGGGGAAGCATTATGCCTATTCGCCAGCCAATTGTCTGTATGCTTGGTCACGTCGATACTGGTAAAACTAGTTTATTAGATAAAATTCGAGGAACTGCAGTTCAGTTACGTGAGGCTGGAGGAATGACTCAACAGATTGGTGCAAGTTACTTCCCTTTCGATACCTTAGTTGCCATAACCCAGCAGCTTGTAAAAAATTTTAAAGTAAATATTCAGATTCCAGGACTTTTAGTTGTTGATACTCCAGGACATGAAGCTTTTGCTAATCTACGTAGGCGGGGAGGAAGTGTAGCGGATATTGCTATTCTTGTTGTAGATGTTATGCATGGATTCGAGAACCAAACATATGAGTCTTTAAGGATTTTAAAAAATCGTAAAACTCCTTTCATAATAGCAGCTAATAAAATTGACAGAATAGAAGGATGGAGACCAAAATCTGATACAACCTTTCTGCAAAGCTATAATGATCAACAAACTCTGGTAAAGGAAGATCTTGACAACCGTTTGTATGAAATGATGGGTACATTAAGTCGAGAAGGATTCAATAGTGAACGTTATGATCGTGTGCGTGATTTTACTAGAAGTATAGCTATTGTACCTGTTAGTGCTAAAACTGGTGAAGGTGTAGGAGACCTTTTAGCGGTTTTAATTGGGCTCACTCAACAGTATATGCAAGACAAGCTTAAAGTCACTGATGGGCCAGCTCTTGGTACTGTTCTTGAAATTCGTGAAGAAGTAGGATTGGGTGTAACTCTTAATGCAATTATTTATGATGGCATATTACATGCAGAAGACACTATTGTAATTGGTGGCAAAAATGGTCCAATAGTAACCAATATTCGGGCATTATTAATGCCTCAGCCTCTTGATGAAATAAGGGATCCTAAAAAGAAGTTCAATGTTATACAAGAAGTACATGCTGCGTCAGGAATTAAAATTGCTGCACCGTCAATCGAAGAGGCCTTACCAGGAACCCCATTAATTGCAGTTGGTGGAAATATCACACTTGAAAAAGCAGTAGCTGATGTAAGCCAAGAAGTTGATAGTGTCAAAATTAAAGCGGATAAAACAGGAGTTATTGTCAAAACTGATACACTTGGTAGTTTAGAAGCACTTGTTGAAAGTTTACGTATAAGAGATATACCAATAAGATTAGCGGATATTGGAGATATAAGTCGGCGTGATATTCTTGAAGCCGCTAGTGTAAAATTTGAAGAACCGCTTTATGGTGCTATACTAGCTTTTAATGTTAAAGCCCTTCCTGATGCTGAAACTGAAGCTGAAGCTCAGAGAATTAAACTGTTCAAAGGTGTGATAATCTACAATATTATGGACGATTATATTCGATGGGTAGATGAGGAAAGAGAAGCAAAAGCTCGAAAAGAATTTGATGTTTTAATTCAACCGGCTAAAATACAAGTAATGGAAGGCTTTATTTTCAGACGTACAAAACCCGCCATTTTTGGGGCAAAAATTGAAGCAGGAATATTACACGCTAATGTTCCCATGATTAATAGAGAAAACGAAAATTTAGGTAGGCTTACACAAATACAGGATCAAGGTCAATCAATCACCAAAATTGAAGAAGGAAAAGAGGTTGCAGTCTCAATGCCTACTCCAATCGTAGGTAGACATATAAAAGAGAGAGATGTTTTGTACGTAGACGTTCCAGAGAAAGACGCCAAGTTGTTACGACAAAAATTCGTATCTCGCTTGACGGAAAATGGCAATAAAGCCCTCCAGGAACTGATAGATATAAAAAGGAAGAAAGACCCACTCTGGGCAATATAGGTGAATAATGAAATGCCACTACTCATAATTTCAGATCCATCTACAGGAAAAAGTCAAAAAGTTGAATTAGAAGACTCAAGAATGACTCCATTAATTGGTAAACGTTTAGGAGAAGTTATCGATGGTAATATTGCTAACATGCCAGGTTATAAACTAAAAATAACTGGAGGCAATGATAAAGATGGAATACCAATGAGACCCGACATTCATGGAGGAGCAAAGATATCAGTAATTCTAAGTGAAGGCCTTGGGCATCATCCAAAAAATAATGGTGAACGTAAAAGAAAAGTTATCAGAGGAAACACTATAAGTGTAGAGACTAAATTTTTGAATCTAGTTATAGCAGAACAACCTAAAAGTAGAAAAAAATCTGAAGAAAAAATTGAAACATAGATAAATTAAAAAAATAATCCTTGACTAATCAAATCTTTATTATCTCATATAGGATACTTAATATAACATCACTTTTGGTAGGATGCCATAAAGATTAAAATAAAATTAATTACTAAACTTATATTACCTTTTTTTTATTAGGTTATTATATCGTTTTATTGTTAAAAAATGTTCAAATTAATATTAATTACAGCACAAAAAACTTATTGTATAAGCACTTTATCACCTTAGATAAATCCCTCTAACTCATAATTGGTGATTAAATGAAATTAATACCAACAGGAACGAATGGACTTGATGTAATGCTCAATGGAGGATTTCCTCAAGGTAAAATAATACTTTTATGTGGAGGACCAGGAACTGGTAAAACAATATTTTCAATCCAATATCTCATGCACGCCCTAAAACGAAGTGAAACATGTGTTTATGCAACACTTGAAGAACCTTTTGAAAGTATTAAAAAAAACATTTCCTCGTTTGGCTGGGATTTATTAAGTTATGAAATGAAGGGTTTACTTAAAACAGTTGAATTATTTTCAAGACCAGATATTAGTCCTTTAAAAAATAAGGATAGAGACGCTGAAGAAGTCTCAGCATTATCAGTTGCTAGACTTTTAGATACTACAAGACTTATGAAAGCAAAAAATGTAGTAATTGATCCGCTAACAAGCCTAGTCATTCATGAGTCTCGATCAGGTAGAAAAAGATCATTGATCGGAGATCTTTTTGAAGAACTGAGAAAAATTGGTTGTAATGTTATTGTCACTTCTGAAACAAGGCCTCAGGAAGGTGATTTTTACATGGAACAATTTCTAGCTGATGGTGTAATATTACTAAGTAAAGACATTAGAGACTACAGCCTCATTAAGACAATCAGAATTGATAAAATGAGGGGAATGAGCTATGATGAACAACCTCGAAAATATTCTATAACTAGTAATGGTTTTGAAGTATTCAATTTGGAACCGGTTCTGCTTTGATATCATTTCTAATTTAACTCTCTTAAAAAATCATTATTTAAAGAATAAATAATATTTAATTTAGTGGATAGAGTTTTGCTAAACGTATTTAAGTGCATGTAATGTTGTAAAAGCATTTAGATAAAGGGGCGAAGGAAAATTCCAAAACTACCAAAACAACCTGAAATTAACATAGGTACAATAGGCCATGTCGACCACGGTAAAACAACTCTTGTTCAGGCTCTTACTGGAGAATGGGCATCTAAACATAGTGAAGAATTGAAGAGAGGAATTACAATTAAGTTAGGTTATGCAGATTTCGCTGTTTACAAATGTAAGGATTGTAATGAGCCAGAATGTTATTCAACTATCTCTGAATGCCCAAAATGTGAAATAAACACTGAATTCCAAAGAGCAATAAGTTTTGTTGATGCGCCTGGCCACGAAATTCTAATGGCAACAATGCTTAGTGGAGCAGCAGTCATGGATGGTGCAATACTTGTCATTGCTGCAAATGAAAAATGCCCACAACCCCAAACCCGTGAGCATTTAGCTGCAATAGATACTCTTGGATTAAAAAATCTAATAATAGTTCAAAATAAAATTGATTTAGTCAAAAGAGAAGACGCAATAAGAAGTTATAATGATATTGTGAAGTTTGTTAAAGGCAGCATAGCTGAAGATGCACCAATAATTCCAGTATCTGCTCAACATAAATTAAACATTGATCTACTTCTCCAAGCAATTCAAGAATATCTTCCAACTCCAAAAAGAGACCCAAGTAAGCCAGCTCGGATGCATATAATCCGAAGTTTCGATGTGAATAATCCAGGAACACTAATTGAAGATCTTAAGGGAGGAGTTTTAGGGGGATCAATTTACCAAGGTAGTTTCAAAGTCGGAGATGAGATAGAAATCAGTCCAGGATTACCCTTAAGGGAAAAAAATAAGTTAAAAATGAGAGAATTAACAACAGAGATTACTAGTCTTCATTTAGGAGAAAGTTCAGTTAAAGAAGCTTTACCAGGGGGATTAGTTGGAGTGGGGACTACTCTTGACCCATCTTTAACTAAATCAGATGGGTTAGTGGGAAGTATTGCAGGTAAACCAGGCACACTCCCTCCTGTTAGAGATGAACTTAGTCTTGACATCAAGCTATTCAAAAGTGTAATTGGTAGTAAAGATCAAGAAGATGTAGCTAGGATAGCTAAAGGAGAAAAATTATTACTTAACGTAGGTACTTCAAAAACAATGGCTGATATAACGACAGTAAAGAAAGACTATATTGAAGCAAAATTGAGCATCCCCATCTGTGGAGAAGAGACAGATCATGTAGCAATAAGTCGAAGAATTGGTGGTAGATGGCGTTTAATCGGAGCAGGGGTATTGAGAAACTGAATTGAATCCAAGGATTCCAGTTATAATTATTTTCGATACAAATTTTTTAATGCTTCCAATTAGATTTGGGATAGACATTTTTGAGCAACTTGATAGATTATTAGACTTCAGCTACCAAGCATCTGTAACTAAGTCGGTAATTAATGAATTAAACGATTTGAAAAAAAATGCTAAAAGCTCATTAACAAAAGAGATTGATTTTGCTTTATCGACTTTATCAAAGTATAAGATAATTGACGATTCATTAAATAATGAAGGAAGTGTTGATTTACATTTATTAAAACTTGCTAAAGAGAATTCATATGTAGTTGCAACCACCGATTCTGAATTAAGACGAAGGTTAAGAGACGAAAGAATTCCCGTAATATACTTAAGACAAAAGAATCATTTAGCTTTAGAAGGATACATTTTATCATAAAAGACTGATTTTAGGTATCTATCTTTTTATATTCTATTCAGATATTCAGTCAGAGTAATTTCAACTTAGTCCATAGGAGGTTAAAAAAATACCAATCACAAATGCTTGGTTTATTGCGCCAATAGTGGCCATCGCATCAATTATTACCGGACTTTACATACTCCGGTGGGTGAAAAAACAAGATCCAGGAAATGAGAGGACACGATTTGTAGGAGGAGCAATAAAAGATGGATCACATGCATTCCTTCGAAGAATGTACAAAACTTTAGCAATCTTTGTTGCTGGAATGTCAATTATTCTATTCGTTTTCTTACCTAACCCAATTTGGGCTACAAGTAATCCATTAAATAACGTAATACTTGTTGCCGCATACCTTTTTGGCTCTATATGCTCTGGTCTCGCTGGTTATTTGGGGATGGATGTAGCCACAGACAGCAACATGAGAAGCGCTCATGCAGCACAAAAAGGAATAACCCGAGCATTTTTAATTTCATTTAGAGGCGGTGCAGTCACTGGTTTAGCAGTTGTAGGATTAGCACTACTTGGTGTTAGTATAATATACTTTTTCACAAGTAATCCAAACGTAATAATTGGCTTCAGTTTTGGGGCTTCAGCTATGGCTTTATTTGCTAAGGCAGGTGGTGGAATTTATACAAAAACTGCAGATATTGCAGCTGATCTCGTTGGTAAAGTAGAGATGGATCTGCCAGAAGATGATCCTCGAAATCCTGCTGTCATCGCTGATAATGTTGGTGACAACGTTGGGGATTGTGCTGGCATGGGAGCGGATCTATTCGACAGCTATGTAGCAAGTTTAATGGCTGTCATGCTTTTAGGTGTCGTATTAGGGGGTTATTTAGTTGAACTCCCCCTAATATTCGCTGGATTAGGTATTGCTAGTGCATTGATAGGAATATTTCTAGTAAATGTAAAAGAAGGCCAAGACCCTGGAGCAGTACTTAGCAATGGTACCTATGTTACATGCGTCTTATATCTTGGATTAACAGCAGTCGCTACATATTTACAAGGATATAACTGGCGTCTTTGGGGAGCAAGCGCAGTTGGATTATTAATTGGAGTTCTGATTGGTATGACCACCGAGTATTTCACAAGTACCAATAAACCCCCTACCCAAATTACAGCAGCTAGTAGCTTGACTGGCCCAGCAGTTACTATAATTACTGGATTCAGTTACGGATTAATCAGTGTCTTACCCCCACTAGTAGGAATTGGTTTAGGAAGTTATGCAGCATACACTCTTTGTGAAGGAATTGGGCCAGGATACGGCGTATACGGTATTGGAATTTCAGCTTTTGGCATGTTAAGTGTAGTAGCAATGATAATTGCAGGGGATAGCTTTGGTCCTATAGGAGATAATGCTAAGGGAATTGCCGAAATGAGTGGCTTTTCTGAGGAGTCAGTTAATATCCTTGATAAACTGGATGCTGCTGGTAACACTACAAAAGCAATAACAAAGGGTTTTGCTATAGGCGCAGCAGGTTTAACAGTTATCAGTATTTTAGCTGCATATAAAGAGGTTGCAGAAGTATACTTAGGCAAAGCAATCGAGTTCGATTTAATGAATCCAATAGTTATGGTTGGTGCATTTATTGGAATTGCGATGCCACCGGTATTTTCAGCTTTACTTATGTTAGGTGTTGGGAAAAATGCTCAACGTATGATTGAAGAAGTCAGACGGCAATTCAGAGAGATTCCCGGTCTTCGTGAAGGTAAAGAAGGAGTCAATCCAGATTATGCAAAGTGTGTTGATATTGCTACAGTTGGGGCCCTTCAGGAACTTATGCCGGCAACAATAATAATAATTGGAACTACCCTAGGAGTTGGTTTAATTTTTGGTGTTATAGGTCTTGGGGGATACTTAGCAGGAAGTATTTTCAGTGGACTAATTTTTGCACTTTTAATGAGTAATGCTGGTGGTTTATGGGATAACGCAAAGAAATACATCGAAGAAGGACATCATGGAGGTAAACACAGTGAAGCTCACAAAGCAGCAGTTATTGGAGACACTGTTGGTGATCCCTTTAAAGACACTGCAGGACCTAGCCTTAATACAATGGTTACTGTTATTGGTTTAGTAGCTAACATTTTCTTGCCCCTATTCCTAATTTATGCCCTTATTCGATAAGGGCGTCCCTATACATTTATTAGCGACAACACTTCACTTCTAGCTCTGCATAGGTGAAACAACCAATGTATAGATACATTGAGCAAGCTTGGAAGCGCCCATCAAAAAGCTATATTCAGGATGTAATGCGTGAAAGGATAGTTCTATGGCGTAGACAACCTGCGGTAACTAGAATTGAAAAACCTACCCGTCTAGATAGGGCGCATAGGCTGGGTTACAAAGCAAAAACTGGTTTTATCGTTTTAAGAGTACGCATTAGAAGAGGAGGATCAAGGAAACTCCGCCCAATATTAGGTCATAGACCAAAAAGAATGGGTGTCACTAAGTATACAACTACCCAAAGTTTACAAAGAATTGCTGAACAAAGAGCACAAAGAGACTACCCTAACTTAAAATTATTAAATAGTTATTGGGTATGGCAAGATGGAGTAAACAAGTGGTACGAAATGATACTTGTTGATCCTGAGA
>VGJH01000056.1 GCA_016867505.1 Candidatus Bathyarchaeota archaeon | reverse complement strand
ATTAGACTCAGGTATAACTAGAATGGCTTTACCCTCTAAAAGTATCGTTGATTATGCGATAAGTAGAGGATATGAAGTCATGTTTTTTGATGGTTGTTGTGCAACGCCCATAAAACTGGAGGATAAATTAAGAAGAATCAGCTAAACTAAGTTTTATAACATGAAGGAAATCAGTCGCTGAAACACCTATTAGTTGAATATTTGATTTATCAAAAAAATTATTGATAATTTTCTCCAATTTTGCGACTTGTTTACCTTTCAATGTATCTTCTAAATCTTTTATTGTTGATTCTGGGTGCATGAAGAAGTCTCCTGTAATTTTTATCTTTGTCAAAACTCCATTAATGGCTTCAGCTTCTGCTGCTACAAGTTTTCCATCGGGTACTTTGTACTCAATTCTTTTCATATAATCACCTCTGATAAACCCATTCATTGGATTGGTACTTTTTCTTAAATTGAGTAACTAGAGTTTTTTCGTAATCAGTTAATTCTCCAGGATTTAACTGAATATTGAGCCTGTTTTCGAAGCCTTTAATGAGAGCGTTTCTTCCTTCTTCAAAAGAGACATCTTTTCCAAGGTATTTCCTAATACTCGTCACTCTTTCTTCAGCAGATTTTATTGCTTTATCACTGATTTTTACACCTGAAACCTTCAGTACAGAAAATATTTTGTTAACATCGCAATCCACTAAAACTGTTCCATGCTGAAGAATCACTCCGTAACGTCTCGTCTGAGCGTTACCAGATATTTTCCTTCCCCCAGCAATAATGTCATTTATTGGCTTAAACTCTGATTCAACGCCTAATTCTTTTAATCCGTCTATAAGGCAACCACAAATCAATTTATATGAGGAGACGATGTCTCGAGGAATTTTAGGGTCATCATCTGGTGCTATTAGGCTGTATGTGATTTCGCCATTATAGTCATGAAAAACTGCGCCTCCACCTGTTATTCTTCGAATTATATCAAAACCAAATTTTTTGCATGCATCTATATCTACTTCATTTAATATGCTTTGAAAATATCCTACCGAAACCGCTGAAGGGTTCCACCTGTAAAGCCTAATTGTGTTAGGATTTCTTTCACTCACTCTCGCGTAAGCAATTGCCTCATCAATTGCCATCTGAGTTGATGCATCTTCGATCCTCATGTCAATTAAACGCCAGTCATCCATTGATTATTCTCCTCAGGTTTTCATATTCTTTTTTCAATTCCTCAGGGGTTAGATTTCGTGGGTAATTGTAGAGTGGGCCACTAGGCCTATCATTATAGAAAGGCCTATTACATCCTGGGCACCCTGATGTTTTGAAAGCTTCCCCATCAGCAATTAAGTCTTTTAATGGTTTATCTATATTTAACTGTTTTAAAGCTCCCTGATTCGAAAATTCCATGTCCTCAATTGTTGCATCGCCTTTAGTTATCAAATACCTTGCCAGTTGAATTCTCCTATATGAATTAAAATCTGGTTGAGTTAGGTGTTTTAAAGGCGTATTTGGAATTGGAGTAAAAGCAAATAAAGCAACTTTAACTCTCTTATTCATCATATCTTGAATAAATCTAATGGCCTCTTCTTCAGTCTCACCTAATCCAATAATTAAGTTAGTCATCACATTATTTGGGCCAAAAATTTTCTTAGCTTTCTCAATATTATCTAAATGTTCTTCCCATTTATACGGCCCTGCGACGTTTCTTCCTTTAACTTTATCAAATATCTCTGGAGTAGCAGCATCAAGAGGAATGCCAATCATTTGAACTCCACTTTCATGTAAGTGAGCGTATTGCTCCTCTTTCAAAGGGCAAGTATCAATCGATATTGGTGCTGAAGTGGCTTGCCTCAATCGTTTAACGAAATATTCAACATCTTTTATGAATCTTGGATAATTGATTATTTGTATACAAATTCTATCAAGTGGCTTCTCAATAGATTTGAAAGCATTCAATACCTCTGTTATGGGATAAACTGGCCACAGTACCCTTGAAAGTTGTTCTTGGTCAGATGAACTTTCTCGTGCCTGAGAGCAAAAGGAGCAGTTAGCGATACAACGTAATTCAGTATAAGTCATGAAGTAAGCAGTTGTTGTTTCAGCGCTTGTCTTAATTTTCTTTAAACCAAGAGCAGCGACAGTTCCAATACTGACTCGAATCTTATCTGAGACCAGATTATATTCCTCTGTTAACTCTTCAACCTCTAATGATCTTAATAATCATTAGTCATTAAATACACGTTAATATGGTAAGGTTTAAACGATTGCTGCTTTGTATCAGGTGTTGGCTGGGCTGGTAGATCAGTGGTATGATCGCTGCCTTGGCATGGCAGAAGTCGTGGGTTCAAATCCCTCCCAGTCCACCTTCTTATTTTTACTATCCACTTCTTTACCATTACCCTGATTCACGCTTTCAATGCGAGCAATCATCGATTTTAGGGCATTTTCTGACACCCTTGAGATGTTGAGCCCATAATAACGGCTCTTTTCAACGAGATCAGGGGGCAAAGTGATTGAGATCGTTGCTTTTTTTCCCTTAATATTCAAACTACATCAAATTACACGTGTATTATCTGGTATAAAAGCGATCCCTTATTTTCTAAAGTTTTTTAAAGAAATTGGGCGCAATTAATAATTGCCAAAGGAGAAGTTAAGGGGTGATTCCTGAAACATGGAATCATCCTGATTTTTTATCAAGTTCCCAAGGCTGAGTTATTTGCAAAGTCAAAATAGCTGAAGTAAGGTCCTTGTTCTGAAGGGAGATTAAGTTAAACTTCTCTTCAGATATTTTTGATGCATAGTTTTTATTCCCTATGATGTCGAGAATTATGTGCAGTATTTCTAAAACTCTCTTTTTTCTTAATAAAATCCATTGTTCTTGATTTGCTAATGGATATACTGTTCTTTTTATTGACACTAATTTACTTTCATTCTTATTTTTATTAATAGCAATAACTTCTTTTTCAACATGTTCATAGTATGTTCTATTCTCTAATGAAATTTCTTCACTATTCATCTCTGTTGGAGTTGGTATATATAATAATTGTTTAAAAAATTCTACCATACTTTCTTTATCATATATTTTATTTAAGTATGTTTCAGGCATTTTTTTATCAAGTTCTATTAAATCTTTTAAATATTGTTTAGCATATTCAGTAAGTTCATTATATGCATCACTTGGATTTTTTAAACTTTGAGGATTATTTAAGAACTTTAAATTTTTTTCTGTTATTATCCTTTTTGAAGATCTACCCATGGATGTTTTATTTCCTATTGAACTATAAAAACATATCATAATTTAAATTAATATTCCGATGATTAGATTTATTTTTAGGATATAAGTGTAATTCACTCGGTAAAAAAAATGGATAAAAATAACGGTGTTAAACCGCCGAGTCGATTTCTTGAGCCTGTTCAATCCTCCAAACTTATAGAGAGAGTTGAGGGTATCACGGACATAGTTTACCATTTAATTGAATCTCAGATTGAAAAAGATGGACTTGATCGCTTCATAGATAGTTGTAAAAAAAAGCGAAACAAGGAGTTCACATTAGAAAAAAACAGCCATGCAAAGATGCTAAAAGATCATGCAATTTTTATCGATGCTGAAAATCGCACCAAACAAAAATTTGTTCAAAAAGTGTGTGAAGAGAATCTTATTCCATTGGCAAATGGTCAACCTTTCAAAGATTGGACAGATGTTAAAAAATATGAAACAGCCTTTGGCGATATCAGGCTTGAGGCAAATGAGCTTGTTATAAATCACCCTAACGAGTGGAGAGTAACCTACGAAGAATGTAAGAAACATTTAATCGAAACTTATGGTTCATTTACTGGGTTTTCATTTAGAAAGACACTTAAAACAGAAAACGGAAGGGGTTCAATTTCCGTTGAAATAAGTTTTGGAGTGAAATGAAAAATGCTTTATGGTAAGTTTCAATTTGGAATGTCTCAAGATGTTGAGCTAGCAGATTTCACAACGAGAATGCGTGACCACCTTAGAGCGCATTTTAAAGTCTGGGATGTCGAATTGAAACTAACATCAATCGCACCTAATATCGTATCTTTAATCGATGGTAAACCCGCTGTTCTTAGAGTTGTAGAAGTAGAAATCAAATTACCCAAAATTGATTCGTTCAGTGAAATCGGGACAGAATTCTACAACGTGGTAAAAAATTACCCAGCTCGAAATGTCTTTCTCATTACGCCATGGTGATGCAGCATAAAAACTATAGACCGAATCTATACTTTTCTCAAGTGCCTTCAAAAATCTGGAGGTGAATCGAGGTATAATGACTTGGTGCTCGCGTCCTCAGTAGAATTGGGGTCGTGTGAGATTGCTGAAAGGAGCCTTTACCAATGTTGCAAGATGAACTTCATTAAAAAACTTGAGCGTGGAAAATATCAGCTCACCAAAAAAGGCAATGCCCTTGTTGAAGCCTTGGAGGTTAAAGAAGATGCGCCTTGAAGACAGGGCAAACGATGCACTAAACACCTCTGAAGTGTTAAAAGAGCTTGACCCAGACCTCTCAGCACTTTTTGCAGAATGTGGAAATAAGCTTATTAAGCTCATTGAGCAACTTGAGAAGAAAAAACAAACATTACTTGTAAGCATTCTCAGCAATATCGGAACTGCAAACCAAACAATCGAGGATTCATTGGCTCATGCTCTCAAAAGATCATTTAAAACCGATTCAATCGAAGTAAGTTTAGTCAAGAACCATCTGATTGATTATAAAGGAAAAATCCTAACCTTCGAAATTCATGCACCTATGAATATCTCCCACCTCCAGATGTTTGACATAATCGTCGAAACATCAAAGCAAACTATAACGATTGGTGAAAGGGTGAATGTCTAAAGAAAAAATTGAGAAGCGCCGTGCACGCATTTCAGGATTACACATCGCTTCGGTTAATTCGGACCGTGAATTGTTACTCTTGATTGTTGAGACACTAGGCGATATCGAGGAGATCTTAATAGATATCAGAGACATGAATGATGAACCCAAACCTAAGCTTGAAGACCCCTTGAAAGAGGGAACAGCGACAGCACAAAAGAAGTGGTGGGACGTTTGGAAATAGAACTGCTTGATTACCTCGACTTGCAAATTTCCCTTATTGAAGCTGAATTGGTAAAATTGGAGACTCAGCTCAAATGTCTAAAAAAATACTCCGAGGAATCGAGAGCTTTTCTTAAGGTTAGACCATTTCTGAAGGTTGAGACAGCATGAGCCTATCGGATTTTATGCCAAAGACACCTGAGCCTGAAGCTAAAGAGTTTACAGAGTTGAAGGTTGAAGACATTACACGCATTCTCTCAAAAACAATTAAACATGATGAGGTGAACAAAGCAATTACTTTTCTATGCTATTTGTTAAACTACACTTCAGAAGACCAATTAAATTTAGCTTTTATTGCAGAGTCCTCAACAGGAAAAAGCTATATCCCTTTAGAAGTATCACAGTTTTTCCCTGAAGAGGACATTGTGCTCGTGGGATATGCAACACCCAGCTCATTCTTTCACGATATGGGTCTAGAGGACAAAGAGAGAGGGATAAAAACCATCAATTTGCACCAAAAGATACTCATTTTCTTAGACCAGCCACATGATGTTTTACTGCAAAGATTGAGACCCCTGTTAAGCCATGATAGGAAAACGATTCTAATCAAGATCACTGACAAAGCTGAAGGAAGGGGATTTAGCACAAGGAATATCGAGATCATTGGATTTCCTACAACTGTCTTTTGCAGTGCAAACCCAGCCATGGACACACAGGAGCAAACGAGACAATTACTATTAAGTCCTGAAGCAAGTGAAGAGAAGATACTTGAAGCGATTGGGCTAATGAGTGAAAAGCTATCAGATAGGGAGAAATACCGTTTAGAGATCCAGCAAGACCTTGAAAGGAGAATGCTGAGTGAAAGGGTTGTTGAGGTTCAAAGGGCACACATTACGCAAATTTTGATCCAGACCGATGACATGAATTACCTGAAAGAGAGGTTCTTAAAATCCCATCCAAGGCTGTTGCCAAGACATCAGAGAGATTTTCCCAGGCTAGTGGGGTTAATAAAATCCTTGGCACTCCTGAACTTTCAGAATAGGCAAAAAACTGAGTGGCACCGAATCATAGCGAACAGGATGGATGTCGAGGAAGGGTTGAAGCTTTACTCGATGGTTTCAGATGCGAATGAGACGGGGCTCACTCCTGAGATTTATGAGATGTGGAAAAAAGTGATTAAGCCAAACATGAAGAAACAGGGGCTGCTGAAGAAAGAGATACACGCACTTTATTTGAAGATCTATAAGAAAGTGCTGAACTCAAAGAGACTGGACATGATACTGAATGCGATTGTTTCGAGTGGGCTGCTGAGAGAGGAGACCGATTTCAATGATGCAAGGCTGAAGAGGTATTATGATGCGCAAGAGACACACACGATTGATGTCATGACTTTTAAGTATGAACCCGATTTAGATTCAAAGCGATTTCCAATTGTTTGGGTGCATTTTGGTAGAAAGAAGTATTTTATTGGTTATTGTGGCTATAGAAAATTGCCTTTCTGTTTGACGTTTAATATGATTAATGTCTTAATATTTCAGCAACTTTTGATAGATAAAACTGGGTGCGAAGAAGAGACTAGGTGCATAAACATTGAATGCCCTTTTAATCGAACTGATGTGAAAAAGTGGGGCAAGAAGTGGAAGATATTGGAGACATTCAGGAATTTGAAGCCTGAGTTCTTTGGGCTAAGTGAAGACGACTTGAAGGAACCTAAAGTTATCTATTTGACTGTAGAGAGAAAGAGGAGGAATAAGTAAATTTAGCTAAGTATATATATATTCCCTCGGGGGGGTTATTGACATAATCACATATATACTCTTATATTCATATATAACTTTAAGATATCTTCTTTATCAGTATCTAAACCCCCCTCGGGGGATATATATATTGTTAGCTTTATTTAGCTAAATAACACTAGGTGATTCACCCATGCGCTGTCAACAACCTGTATTCGTATTGTGGTCTGACATCTGGAGGTGGCATGAACAGCACAGGTGGGACATCATATCTCGCATTAAATATGTGACCCACGCCCATGAAGAGGGGTTCTGCATAGCTGAGGGGGTGTGCCCCTATCTCAAAGGTGACCAATGTGAACTTGGCGACAATAGACCTATAAAATGCACTGATAGATTCAAAGCCCTAGATGCTTCACTTGAGAAGGATGCAAGGGACTTGTTCATCGATATTCGTAATACATTCATCACCCACTATGAAGAGATTTATATCATTACCCTCTTTGCCTCACAGGTTCTCGATGGGCTCTTTGTGCTCGATGAGAAGACAGGAAAATATGACCTAACTGAGAAAGGGCGAAAGTTCTTTAAAAGCGATATTCCTTACCTAACATAATTGTACGATTCATCCTTTACATTTTCCCTTTTTGGACATGCCATAAGATGGACAAGATTTCTATCCATAATGTTGAAACCTAATTTATTAAAGGTCTAAAAAGTCACCCTTTCAGATGGTCAAACGGTGCCTAAATATCACCCCTTTTCACCCTTTACACCAACAATCATTTTGACCCACCCTGCATGTTAATCCCTTAGATCAATCTCTCTTGGTGAATGGGGAGAGAAATGGGCTCCTTTTGCCATTTGCTCAAAGTGCATAGTTTATCCAGTTATAGACAATAACAATATCTATCTCTTCAT
>VGJH01000055.1 GCA_016867505.1 Candidatus Bathyarchaeota archaeon | reverse complement strand
CATTAGATCTTGCAGGACATGGCGAATCAGGAGGCAAATTAGGTCAAGACTCAACAAATGGAGCCTTAGTAGCATTAAATTACTTGAAGAAATTAAATAATGTTGATCCTACTCGTCTTGGTGTTATTGGTCACAGCCTTGGCGCTGGATCAGCAAGAGTGTTAGCCTCTCAAGAAGCAGGAGTTATAGCTACAATCTTCCTAGGAGGAGGAGTCAGCAGCTCGAATTTTAATTCAACATCAAATCCAATAACCGCTACCTCACCAAAAAACATGTTAATAGTTGTTGGTGAACATGACGTATTATTTAATATAAATTCTTTAGAATCATCATTGAAACCAGTTTTTAATACTACAGATAAAATTGTTCGAGAGAAGCTATACGGGAATTTTAAAGTTGGGAATGCTAGAGAACTTTTAATTTTATCCACAATACATCTTTTAGAGCCATTAGATCCATATACGATCACCAAATCAGTAGGTTGGTTGAATTCAGCATTTATTCCTGAAATTAATCCATCGCTAATGGACACTACTTACCTTTTAAGAGAAATTGCATTAATCCTTGGTTTGATCATGCTGATAAGCGCAATTATTCCAATATCGCAGATCTATAACAAAATTTTACCAGGAAGGATTGGTGAGGAAGTAATTGTTAGACATCGATTCCTTCGAGAAAGAACGGTCTTGTTTGCATGGGGATTTTTAGGAGTACTTTTATTCATACCAGCAATGCTTGGAGGTGCCCTTCTACCCTTCCCCACCCTATTAATCGGAGCATCAATGGCATGGTGGCTTATGCTAAGTGGAGTAATTGGATTAATTATCCTAATCTTTCTAAGTCAAAGAAGATTAAAAGAATATAAAGACTTGAGAAAGATAATCACTTCATCATTTAAGTATCGAGACATTGGTTTAGCTTTCTTAATAATATTAACATTTTACATAATTACTAGCCTTACTCAAATATATCTTCAACAAAAAATAAGGATTTTTGTACCAATCTTACCAATGTTCAATTTATCAAGGCTAACGATATTACCACAATTCATACCATTTTACTTCATATACTTTTTAGTGGATGGACTTTACCTAAATGTATATAGAACTCGACAGAGCGCAGGTTCAACTTTAGGAAACTTTCTAAGAACCCTGATGTTAAAAATTTCACCTTACATCATTTTACTTGGTTTACAATATATTCCAATGTATTTATTTGGGATTAGATTGATCCCAAGTTTTGCTGCATTTTTTGTAGAATTCCTCTTCGCTATTATACCAATGCTAATAATCTCAACATTCACATCATGGTGGCTTTACAGGTACACTAAGAGAATTGGGGTTGGAGTAATCTTTAACACATTACTTTTTGCATGGATCACAGCGGGCTTATTCCCATTTGGAGGCTTCGCTTGATCACATTCCAATCTCTGATGCTATCCCCTGCATAGATACTAATCCGATTTGAAGAAAATCTTCCAGAGATAAACCTACTTCAACACATCGATAAATATTCTCCCTACTGACGCCACGAGCAAAACTCTTATCCTTCATCCTCTTAACAAGGCTTGAAGTCTTTACATTAAGTAGTTTTTTATCAGGCATCATAAGACCCATTGCAACAACTAATCCTGATAATGCATCAGCTGAATAAAGACTGATATCTAATCGATTCTTAGGGCTATATCCCGTTTGATCATTATGAGCTCTAATAGCATGAAGTCCGTTCTCAGGTAAAAGATCCTTCACCATATCAGCTGAAACAGCACCGTGTCTAGTCCAATCTTGTCCAACCTTCTCATAATCAATATCATGTAGAATCCCAACCAACTCCCACAACTGAACATCTTCTCGAAAATTAGTAGCTAATCCCTTCATTATTGCACCAACCGAGATCATATGTTTAACAAGATTTTCATTAGAAACATGTCGCCTTACTAGAGAAATTGCATCATCACGATTCAACATAAGAAAAAGCCATATCTAAGAGAGTTTAAAGTTTAGCTTTCTAAATACAATTTTAAAACCGTTATTAGTCTAGTAAAAAATTTTTATTAAGATACACTCAAGATATGAAGCTAATATAAACTAAATGCGTTAAAAAGTATAAAATTTTGAAATCATTTTTTAATTAAACACACCAAGAAAGTAATGTCTATAATACATGCGACATTATTAACATATTTATTACAAAAAATTGGTGATATTTTATTTGATAGAAATAAAAAGACCGTATCTATGTAACAGAATTTCTTAATATATCATAGGTAGGGATATAGTTTGCCCAAGTGGGAGCGACCTAAGGGTCAAAACAGCGAAAGACTCTAAAGATCGCAGAGCCATAAGAAGTGGGCTGTAAAGAACTCAGCAGGCTTAGGCTCGCAGAGGAAACTACACTTCTTAAGCGAGAACGCGTTCACGCGTGACGTACCCCGGGAACGGTGTAAAAACAGGCGCGAACTCTGCTACTGGCAATCTACACTTGGGTACCTCAATTTTATGGAAAAAATTTGCCAGAAGAACTCTTTTTTTTCATTAAATCAGGCAAAACTAATCTAATAATATACCATATACTAGTATATGTCAAGTATAGACATTAGAACACATACTGCAATCCATGTCGTAAAAGGTGCATTACAAAAAATTCTCGGTGTAAAATGGACAGCTAGTGTTTACACTGCGGGAACACATGGAGGAATAGCTGTACAATGTAATAAGAAACCAACAGATGAGGAGATGTATAATGTTGAGATTCTCTCAAATGAAATCATTAAACAGGATCTAAATACAATTGTTCATGAAATCCAAAAAATTGATGCTGAGAAGAAATGGGGTGATGCAATTTATGATCTTTTCCCTATTCCTCAAGACATAACAGTTTTAAAAATTTTTGAGTTACCAGGATGGAATATAAATACATGCAATAAACAACATACAAAAAAAACAGGTGAAATCGGTAAAATTAAAATACAAAAGACAAGATTCAGAGCTCAAAAACAATTACTTGAAATCTCATTCGATTTAATTGATTAAAAAACGTTATTCTTCCCATAAACTTTAAATTTTAAACTGAGTTTACAACCTTTGGTTTACATCTAGTGTCTGAAGTAAAGAAAGTTGTTAAAAAGGACTTCGAGACTGTGGTTGGTATACTAGGTAATCCTGTTCGTCGTAGTATTATTAAGAAACTTAGTGAGGGACCAGATTACACACTTAGATTGAGTAATGAATTAAATATAGCTCAACAATTAGCAGCAAAGCACTTGAAAATAATTCAAGACGCTGAACTAGTTAATGTAATTAGGGAAAAAAGCAGATTTGGTGCAGATAAGAACATATTTCAATTAAATAAATTCTATAGTCTTCAAATTGATTTTAGCCCAAACCTCTATAATGAACGGTTAATTAGCTTCAATAACCCAAACCACTGGATTCAACAAGACAATTATATGACAAAACTCGAAGATACGGTAACTGAACTAAAAAATGATAAATTGAATGTCGATGATATATCTCCACTCAGGGAAGTAGTCGAAATTATTGATGAAGAATTAGAGAACCTCGAAAAACGCAGAGCAAGATTATTGTATATTAGAAACTTAGCTATAGGAGCCACTCATGGCGCATTAGAGGAAGTTAATTACAAGAAAAAGCAAATTATTCATTACCTAGTTGATCAAGGACCAATTAATATTGAATCTTTAAGTAAAAATTTTGAAATGACAGAAGAAGCAGCTAAAGACCTAATAAAAGAGTTAGAAATTGAGGGAATAGTTAAAAAAGAAGGTAATATTGTTTATCTTGAAACAGATTAAAGTATAAAAAAGTCACCGAAATCTTTTTTATTGACTCTAGTATACAACTCTTGGTTTACAACTAGGTGTGGTAGACTATAAATGATGTCCAAAATACAAATAGTTATATCTTTTACTAACATAAATGAGTGTACCCTAATAGTTTGTAAGGTGAATGATTTATGAGTGATCCAAATCAGCCAATTTATATTTTGAAAGAAGGAACCGAACGCTCACGAGGTTCAGATGCTCGAAGCAATAACATTATGGCTGCTAGAATAGTCTCTGAAGCAATAAAGTCGAGTTTAGGTCCAAAAGGAATGGACAAAATGCTGGTTGACAGCTTCGGTGACGTTACTATTACTAATGACGGAGCCACTATGTTAAAGGAAATGGATATCCAGCATCCTGCTGCAAAAATGATGGTTGAAGTCTCGAAAACACAAGATTCGGAGGTAGGAGACGGAACCACAACAGTAGCGGTATTAACTGGAGAATTCCTTGGAAAAGCTGAAGACCTTATCGAGAAAAAGGTTCACCCAACCATCATAATTGATGGTTACAGAGCTGCTCAAGAGGAAGCGTTGAAGATTCTTGAACAAATAGCTATCAAAGTTGATCCTAAAGACAAAAATACTCTTAGACGTGTCGCAAAAACGACCATGTCGACAAAACTCGTTTCTGGTCATAGTGGTTATCTATCCGGTATAGCAACTGATGCAATTTTACAAGTTGCTGAAGAAGCAAATGGAGGCTGGAAAGTCGATCTCGATATGGTTAAAGTAGAGAAAAAACCAGGTGGAAGTCTAACAGACACCACTCTGATTAATGGCTTAGTGATTGACAAAGATGTTGTCCACAGCGACATGCCCAAATTAGTTAAAAACGCTAAAATTGGTTTACTAGATGCAGCATTAGAAATTGAGAAAACTGAATTCACTAGCAAAATTAGCATTGAGACTCCTGAACAAATGCAACAATACTTAGATGAAGAAGAACGAATGATGAAAGACATGGTCAAAAAAATCAAGGAAGCAGGAGTCACAGTCTTACTCTGTCAGAAAGGCATTGATGATATGGTTCAGCACTTCCTTGCCCGTGAAGGAGTAATGGCTGCACGTAGACTCAAAAAAAGTGACATGGAAGCATTAGCTAAAGCAACTGGAGCAAAAGTAGTTTCAAGCATAGAAGAGTTATCAGCTAATGATATAGGATATGCTGATACAGTAGAAGAGAAAAAGATTGGTACAGACAAACTGATTTTTGTAGAAGGATGTAAAAATCCTAAAGCAGTATCAATACTCATTCGTGGTGGATCCGAGAGAGTCGTTGATGAAGCAGAACGAAGCATACATGATGCATTATGCGTCGTCAAAGATGTTGTAGAAGAACCCAAAATTTTAGCAGGAGGTGGTGCTCCTGAAATCGAGATAGCATTACGCATACGTGATTATGCTCAGAAACTTAAAGGAAGAGAACGACTTGCAGTTGCTGCTTTTGCTGACGCTTTAGAAGTAATACCAAACACACTAGCAGAAAATGCAGGAATGGACCAAATTGATGCAATAGCTGAACTACAAAGCAGACATGCTAATGGCGAAATCTGGGCTGGAGTAGAAGCCATGCAAGGAAAAATCATGGATATGGAAAAAATCGAGATACTTGAACCGAAGGCTGTGAAAGCTCAAGCAATCAAATCAGCCACTGAAGCAGCTACATTACTGTTAAAGATTGATGATGTAATTGCATCATCAAAAACCAAAGGTCCACCACCAGGAGCTGAAGGTGGAATGGGTGGAATGCCAGGCGGTATGGGTGGCATGGGCGGAATGCCCCCAATGTGAGGTGTTGATGAATGGCACAAATGAGTGGAAAACCAGTAATAATTCTTAAAGAAGACACTAAAAGAAATCGAGGCAAGGAAGCTCGTAAGAGTAACATGATGGCAGGACAAATCATCGCTGAAGTACTAAAAAGCACACTAGGACCACGAGGCATGGATAAAATGTTGATCGATGGCTTAGGTGACATAACAATAACCAGCGATGGAGCAAAAGTCTTAGAAGAAATTGATGTACAGCACCCTGCAGCAAAAATGGTTATTGAAGTGGCCAAAACACAAGATAAAGAAGTGGGTGACGGAACTACAACCGCAGTACTATTTGCGGGAGAGTTACTCAAAAAAGCAGATACTTTACTAGAACAAGAGATACACCCATCAATAATTATTTCAGGTTACCAAAAAGCAGCTGATAAAGCCCTTGAAGTACTAGAAAAAATTGCATTAAACGTTGACTTAGAGGACAGACAAACACTACTAAAATTAGCTGGGACTTCAATGAGAAGTAAAACAGTGTCATCGGACAGAGTTCACCTAGCTGGAATAGTAGTTGACGCAGTCAAACAAATAATTCAGAAACGTGATGGACAAATAATTGCTGACGTTGATAACATACAAATTGTTAAAAAAGAAGGAAAAAGCCTCGAAGAAACAAAGTTAATCAGCGGAATAATTGTCGACAAAGAAGTTGTACATGATGGCATGCCTAAAAAAGTTAAAGATGCTAAAATTGCTTTAATTAACAGTGCATTAGAAATTGAGAAAACTGAGATAGATGCAGAAATAAGAATCAAGACACCAGATGGCATCAAAGCATTCCTCGACCAAGAGTCAGCCATGTTAAAGAAGATGGTTGACAAAGTGGTTGAATCTGGAGCAAATGTTCTATTCTGTCAAAAAGGCATAGATGATGTAGCACAACACTATCTAGCTAAAAGCGGAATCATGGCAGCACGACGACTTAAAGAGAGCGACATGGAGAAACTAGCCAAAGCTACAGGTGGAAAAGTAGTCAACAATTTAGCTGACCTTAAAGTAACTGACTTGGGTTTATGTGGCCTCGTAGAAGAGAGAAAAATCGGTACGGAGAAGATGGTGTTTGTTGAAGAATGCAAGAACCCATCATCAGTAGCTATCTTCATTCGCGCAGGACTAGAAAGAATGATGGATGAAGCTGAAAGAAGCCTCAACGATGCACTTTATGTTGTAAGCGATGTAGCTGAAGTCCCTAAAATGGTGCCAGGTGGTGGCGCTATCGAGATGGAGCTCTCTAAAGAAGTGAAATCGTATGCAAGACAGGTTGGTGGAAGAGAACAACTAGCAATAGAAGCATTCGCTGATGCATTAGAAATCATCCCACGAACCCTAGCTGAAAACGCAGGTTTAGACATACTCGACACAATGGTAGCTATTAAAGCAGCACATGAACAAGAAAACGGTAAAGTCATGGGAGTCAATGTCTTCGAAAGCGGAGTAAAAGACATGCTAACAGAAGGCGTAATCGAACCCATGGTAGTAAAGAAACAAGCAATAAAATCAGGTCTAGAAGTAACAAGTATGATCATGAGAATCGACGACGTCGTTGCAGCAAAAAGCGGGGGAGGCCCAGGTGGTCCAGGAGGACCAGGTGGCAGACCCGACATGGGCGACATGGACGAATAAACCCACTTTTTAACTTAATTTTACTTTTTTAATAAAAAAAATCAATTAATCATTTTTAAAAAAATATCCATAAGCTAATTGTGATAAAGCTTTTACACCTTGAACCAATCCACTTTCCTCAACATAAAAGAAGGGTGAATGATTTAATGCAATTTTTTGTGGATCTTGATTTTTGGGTGCTACACCTACGAATATGAATAGTCCTGGAATCTTCTCTTGATAAAATGAAAAATCTTCTCCTACTGGAACATATGGTGGCCTGATAATTTTGTTTTTACCAATTGCATTTTCCAATATTAATTCTCCCTGTTTTGTTAATTCAGGATCATTTTCCGAGTTCAGGGTTTTGATGAATAGTACGTCTCCATTGAATAACCTTTTTTTCAACCTGACAACACTCAAAATTTATACGGTCAATA
>VGJH01000054.1 GCA_016867505.1 Candidatus Bathyarchaeota archaeon | reverse complement strand
AATAGCATCGTGAATAAATATCATGAATGTTAAATGATTAGGAATTAAGTCTCTACCACTGTGTCGTGCTTCTGGAGGGTAAAAATATTCAAATTCGTTATGCAGTTCATCAATTTTTGAGTTAGGAATATTTGTTTGTTTTTCAACTTCTGTTGCTGATCCTTTTCCTAAAAATATGTAATCCCAGAAGGCTTCTGTTAATTGTTCAGGTTGAGGTTTAATTTCATTTAATCCATTGATTATCGTATAATATCCCATATACAAAGTTGAATCACTAAGAGATTCAATTATCCACTCCTTTGCCCATGGTAATGGTGTACCCATTCCCGCTTTTCTAGCACATGCCTTGGCTTTAAGCCAGTCAACAACATTTACAAATTCTTGTTTTAATTCTCTTGGAATTATTTCCATCTGCTCAATATTTTCTTTGGCTAATTTTTTCCATTCGGGGTCACCATAATTAATGAACCACTGGTTTTCAAATATCTTAACAAGTACATCAGTTCCACACCTACATTTTACTGGTTCAATTAACTCATACATTGTGGATGCATTATTTTTAATAATTAGATCTTGTTTAACAGCATCCTTTGCAGACTGAACACTAAGACCATTATATACACCAGTATTTGCTCTCATTCGGCCTCCATGGAATTCGCTTCCATAGACTTCCTTTGTTGCTTTTTCAAGGTCTGGACTATTTTGGTCAATTATTTTCATTTTTTTTACTATGTCGACTGCGGGGCTCTCACCATATCCCTGTAATTCGATTATGCTTATTGGTTCCAGTTTATTAACATCACTAGGTTTAATTTTAAATAATTCTGGGTGGGTTTTCACTTCTCGTTTTAATTGTTCTAAGGCTACATAATCAAAGGGTGCATGAGCTGGAACAGACATGACTATGCCAGTAGCATTCCTTGGATCAACAAATGATGCGGGTAGAATAATTATTTCTTTACCGGTTGCTGGGTTCAATAATTTCTGCCCAATAAATCTTGAACCTTTTATCTCTGAAATTATTGATACCTTACGTCCAAGGAACTCCAGTTTAGTTACAGCTTCTTCACTTATTAGCCATTCTTCATCATCTACTTTCGCTTCAATATAGAGTGTATCAGGATTTAGCCACATATTTGTTACACCATACACTGTTTCTGGGCGTAATGTCGCTGCTGGGAAAACCAAGTCATCTTTTCTAAATTTTATTAAAGTAAACTCTTCTATCTCTGGCTCTTTATCACCAACTGTATCATGTTGCCCTACAGGATTACCGCAATGTGGGCACCATCCAACAGGATGGCTTCCTTGTGTAATATAGCCTCTTTGTCTTAATTTAGTGAACTGCCATTCAATAAATTTACTGTAATATGGATCAATTGTAGTGAATTCTCGTCTCCAATCTATACTGTATCCAATTTTCTGCATTCCATTCTTAATTTCTTTAGAGAAATAAGCAGCCATAGAGATGGGTGTCTCTAATTCGGATAATTTTTTTTCAGGAATATTGTAGAGGTTACAGAATGTATCAACAATGCTAGGATCTCTTTCCTTCAATCTTTCTACCATAGCAAATAATGGGGTTCCAGTGTAATGCCACGCCATTGGAAAGAGAACATTGTATCCCTTCATCCTCATAAACCGGGCATGAACATCGGTTAGTGTATATGTTCTGCCGTGACCAATATGTTGAGGACTATTAGGGTATGGATACGCAACTGTTAGATAGTATTTAGGTTTATCAGGATCTGGATCAATTTCAAAAATACCTGCTTCAGCCCATCGCTGCTGCCATTTAGTTTCAATATTCTTCCAGTCAATCAATTGGCATAACCTCTATCATACCTTATTCAACGAGAATTAGAATAAAGGTTATGAGCAAAAAGAGTTACGCATCAATAAAAAAAATTATCCAAACAACTACTGTAAAGACGTGTAAAATTAAACTTGTGGGGATAAGAAAATTATTCCAAAATAGCCCTTATCCTTCGTACTCCTGCAGAGATCCCTTCTTCTTTAACAATCTTAAATCTCCCTAGCTGACTAGTATTTTCTACATGAGGCCCACTGCATAGCTCTTTTGAGAAATCGCCTATGGAGTATACAGATACTTTCTCGCTATACATCTGTTCGAAGACAGCTTGGCTTCCCATCTTGATTGCTTCATCTAATGTAGTCTCTATCCTATTGACAGGGAGGGCATTCTTAATCTGCTCATTAACCAAGCCCTCAACTTTTATTAATTCATCATTCGTTAATTTCCTGTTGAAGTTGAAGTCAAATCTTAGACGCTCTTGTGTAATGTTAGAGCCCTTTTGATAGATGTCGTTGCCAAGAATCCGTCTTAAGGCCTCGTTGAGGAGATGTGTTACTGTATGTAATCTCACAGTTGCTTCTGTCGTATCTGCTAAGCCACTTCCAAACCTCTTATCTGCACCAAGCTTGGAAACTTGATGATGTTTCTCAAGCTCTTCATAGAATCCATTAACATCGACAGCGATGGCATTTTCACGCCCTAGCTCCCTAGTCATCTCAATGGGGAATCCAAAGCTCTGATAGAGAAGAAAAGCATCCTTGGCGTCGATCGTTTTCTTTTCAATTGCTATCTTATTGAACCTGTTTAAACCTCTTGCCAATGTATTGCTAAACTTGTTATACTCTTTCACTAGCTCAGAGATTATGAATTCCTCGCTTTGTTTCAGCTTTGGGTAATCTTCAGAATAAGTAGCTATAGCCACTTTAGATAGTTCACTAAGGAACTCTTTTTCTATTCCTAGCATTCTCCCATGCCTAATAGCTCCTCTAATTAGCCTCCTAAGGACATATCCCCGTTCCACATTCAGTGGTACTATCCCTTCGGCTAAGATGAACGTAGCTGCACGTGTATGATCACAAATAACTCTTAAACTTCTAATCTGGGATTTGGAGAGTAAGTCTAAAACAGTGAACTCTTTAATCTTTTGAATAAGAGGAGCGAATATTTCAGTATCGTAGACGTTATCTTTACCTTGAAGAACTGCTATTGTTCGCTCAACACCCATCCCTGTATCAACATTTTTCTGCTGAAGTGGTTCGTATTCACCATCCGCTTTCAAGTTATATTCCATAAAAACGTTGTTCCAGATCTCATTATATTTTCCACAAGAACAACCCGGTTTGCATCCAGATCCACATGGCTCTTTTCCAGTGTCATAAAACATCTCAGTGTCTGGACCACAAGGACCTGTATTGCCCACAGGACCCCACCAATTATCTTTTTTTGGCAAATAAAATATTCTTTCCTTTGGGATGCCAAGTTCCTCCCAGATTCTTGCACTCTCATTGTCTCTGGGCACTCGATCATCTCCAGCAAAGACAGTGACAGAGAGCCGATCTTTATCAATGCCCAGCCACTCCTTTCCTGTTAAAAACTCATAACTCCAGGGTATGGACTTTTCTTTGAAGTAATCTCCAAGGGACCAATTGCCCAACATCTCAAAAAAACTCAGGTGGAAGCTGTCCCCAACTTCATCGATGTCGCTTGTTCTAAGGCATTTCTGAACATTCACGAGTCTCCTACCACTTGGATGTAACTGACCAAGCAAATAGGGTACAAGTGGATGCATCCCTGCTGAAGTGAATAAAGCAGTTGGATCATTCTCGGGTACTAGGGAGGCGTTAACGATTTCCTTATGTTGGTTCCTTATGAAAAAATCCAAATACAACTTCTTTAATTTGACAGCACTGATCAATTTACCACCAATAATTTGTTCTCGACCCAAACATTATGCTCCCGAACACATAAACAAATCGACATCGATTTGACTGTGCATGCATGGGAATCGATTCCTAAAAATTGGATTGAGTTAAAATAACCTGAAGAAATTTTGGGAAAGTTAACCGAAGAGTGCGCCCAATCCTTGCAAATCTTCTTCTTTCTTCTCTTCTTTTGGCTTCTCAGCTGGCTTTGCTTCCTCTTTCTTAACTTCTGCAACTGGAGCAGTAGCTGGAGCAGCGGCGAAAACTGGAGCCTTAAGAGCTTCTTCAATATTAACTTCCGCAAGAGCGGCACAAAGTGCCTTAACGCGTACACCATCGGCTGTGATACCGGCGGCATTAAGTATCGCTGTAACTGCCTCCTCTGTTATTGGCTTCTTCGCGCTGTAGAGGAGCATAGCGGCATACATGTATTCCATAATGTTACACCTTTGAATGCTATTCCTAATCTGGAACTGCTATGATAGGTGCAATGCAGGTTCTTTTTAATCTTTCCTATTTTAAATCAAAAGATTAGTTAAAAAACATAGTTTACGGTGGCGAAGCTTAATAGAAAGTATCACTACATATTCCTCGCATGTCTGATACAATCAAAAACTGCTCAAAATGCGGTGGGGCAATGAAAGATGGCGACATCAGGATCGATATACCCGCATCAAATGGTGCAATGAGTGCAATGAATCCAATGAGTACTTTCGGTAATATGCAAATGGGTCAACCATCAACAGTATACCCGTATTGGGAAGAAAAAACAGGTAAAAAAGGATTTTTAGGCAGAGAAACAACAGCAATTTTGAATATCAAAACTTATAGATGCACCCTTTGTGGTTTTATAGAGTTTTATGTTAAACAATAAAACAAATAAAAAATATTTTCATAATCCATTTTTTAATTAATGTATTTTCGTATTATAACTAAACCTTTTTATGTTAATTGTGAGGTTAAGAGTTGCTAAAACTCGAGGCGAAAAGCTACACATATATGCTTCTTTCGCAACGATCAACTAGCATCTGGGATAGGGATATAACGTGACAACTGTATACGATGTGCCTGCTGACGTGCTCATTTCAAAACTTAGCAGTTATTTCAAAGAGAATGTTAAAGAAGTAACCCCTCCTGAGTGGGTAGAATATGTAAAAACAGGAAGCCATGTTGAGAGAGTACCCCAAATAAATGATTGGTGGTATGTTCGAAGCGCTTCACTTTTAAGAAAATTATATTTAAATGGACCAATCGGTGTTCAAAGGCTAAGAAAAGAATATGGTGGTCGTAAAAGAATAGGCAACTTTCCAGCACACCACAGATTAGCAGGCGGTAGCATAATTAGAAATAGTTTAAAACAGATGGAAAAAGCTGGACTCGTTGAAAAAGTTGAAAAAAATGGACGAATAATAAGTAAAAAAGGTCGCAGTCTATTAGACGCTATGTCCACCCAAATAAAGAAAGATCTAGATAGGGATAAACCTGAGTTAAAGATCTATTAAAACGTGTGAACTCTAATGTCTTCCGAAGAAGAGCTTCAAAGGCTTAGAGCACAGCGGATGGCTGAGCTCCAAGCTAGACAAAATCAAAGCGAAGAACAACAGAGAGTACAAGCTCAAGTAGAAGCTGAGGCTCAAAAACAAGCTTTGATGAGGAAACTCTTAACTCCTGAGGCAAGACAAAGGCTCACTAACATCAAAATGGTACGCCCTGAGTTTGGACAACAATTAGAGCTTCAACTGCTTCAATTGGCTCAAACTGGAAAAATCCCACTCCCGATAACGGATGAGATGTTAAAAAGGATCCTCTCTCAGCTTGAAGGGCAGCAACAGAAGAGGGATATCAGTATAAGGAGAATCTAACAATGGCGAGAAATAAACCACTAGCGTATAAGTTACGCTTAATAAAAGCGGGTAAACAGACTAAGTCTGTACCAGCATGGATCGTTGCTAAAACTAGAGGTAAAATTAGGTATAGCCCAAAAACAATTAGAGCTTGGCGTACTAGAAAATTAAAGGATTAATGATGAAAAATGTCAGAACAAGAGCGTATATACACAGTTCCATTAAAAGAAGCTTGGAATGCACAACGCTATCGGAGATCAGAACGAGCAATTACTGTATTGAAATCTTTCGTTAAACGTCATATGAAATCAGAAAAAGTAGTGTTAGATCCTTTAGTGAATGAAACTATTTGGGCACGGGGAATTAAATCACCTCCTCATAAAATTAGAGTAAAATTAGTAAAAGATTCTGAAGGCGTAGTAACAATAACCTTAGCAGAGGCTGAGAAGAAAGAATGACTGAAACTAAAACATTCAAAATAACAGGTCAAATTACCAAACACAAATTATTTATCCCCATCGAATTCAAAAAAGAGATCCAAGCAGCCAAACTTGAACATGCACTTGAAAAAATATACGCAGAATTCGGTAGTAGACATAGGGCTAAAAGATCCCAAATAACAATTATTAGTGTTGAAGAAGTTCAGAAAGAAGAAACGAGTCCGGTGAATTAGATTGGCCTCTCCCAACAAAGAGGAGCAACTTAGACGAATATTATATGAATATCAATTGATGGAGAATTCTGTCCAAATATTACAGCAAAGATTTCAGATTCTCACTTCAGCTTCTTCAGATCTACAAATTTCACAACAGACATTACAAGATATGAAAGATTTACCCAATAACAACCCAATTTTAATTCCTATAGGGGGAGGAACATTTGTACAGGGTAAAACAGGTGATCTAAGTACAGTAGTTGTTGGAATAGGCGCTGATATATCGGTTGAAATGAAGATTGAAGACGCAATAAAAGAGATAAATAATAGATTAGAAGAAGTTACTAAAGCTAAAACCTCTGTAGAAGAACAGTTAAGTCAAATACTTCAACAAATGGAAATATATCAGAATGTAGCAAATAGGTTATCTGCTGAACTACAAGGGGCATCTCAGTAGTGTTTGAAAAACTCAAACAGAGTTTTAAAGGCTTAGTCGATAAAATTTCGAAAACAGGTTTAACTGAGAAAGATCTTGAACCATTAATTTGGGAATTACAGCTTCAGCTAATCAGTAATGATGTTTCAGTCCAAGTAGCTGAACGAATATGTGATGAATTAAAAACTCGACTAATTGGTAAAGAAAGCCCCAGATTTGGTGACAAGTTAACACCTGTTAAAAATGCTTTAAAAGAATCGATAGAAGCAGTTATGGTTAGTAAAAATAATTTTGATCTAGTTAAAATGGTAAACGAATCAAAGTCAAAAAATGAGCCTTTCAGCATAATGTTTGTTGGGATCAATGGTACAGGTAAGACTACAACGATCGCTAAATTTGCTAGATTATTTATGAAAAAAGGTTTTAGTGTAGTAATGGCTTCAGGTGACACTTACCGTGCAGGAGCAATTGAGCAATTAGAAGAGCATGCTCGTAGACTTGAAGTAAAAATCATAAAACATCAATATGGTTCTGACTCTGCAGCGGTAGGTTTTGATGCAATGCAACATGCGAAGGCAAAAGGTATTGACATTGTTTTAATAGATACAGCTGGTAGAATGCAGACAAATAGAAACTTGATGGATGAATTAACAAAAATCAAAAGGGTTGTTAATCCAAATTTAACAATTATGATTCTTGATAGCCTCATCGGAAATGATGCTACTGAACAAGCTAAGACTTTTAATGACTCAGTTGGTTTTGACGCCACAGTCCTAACGAAAGTTGATGCAGATGCAAAAGGTGGAGCCAGTTTAAGTGTCAGTTATTTAACAAATAAACCAGTAATTTACATTGGTATAGGCCAAGGTTACGATGATTTACAACCATTTGATCCTGGTTGGTTTGCAGAAAAATTGATTCAGGATTAGTAAAGGATTTAAGCTTATACTGATTGGTAAGGTGCGGAATATATGGGATTAAACGATTTTCTCCAGAGTGCTGACAGGTTATTAAAGACATTATCCAAACCTGACTGGAAAACATACTCG
>VGJH01000053.1 GCA_016867505.1 Candidatus Bathyarchaeota archaeon | reverse complement strand
TTAACTCGAAAAATACTATACACTTCAGCAATAATTTTTCTTGGAGCAATAATACTTCTGCCACCCATCCTTGGAATCTCATTTAAACTAAATTTAATTAGCCAAGTTCTAAGTGATGATGTTTTACTTAATCGTGCTAAATCAGCTATTATATGGTCATTCACCATAGCCTTCATTATTGCTTTTCTTGACCTTGTTGCTGGATTACCCATGGCCTGGATGATTGCACGAGAAAAAACAAGATGGATTAATGTTCTTGATGCATTGATAGACATACCTTTTATCATTCCAACTGTTGCTCTTGGTTTCTCAACCCTGATATTTTGGAGTGGAAACTTGAGTCCATTAAGATTGGTAGGAATTACATTATCTCCAGGTTTTTTTATGATTCTCCTACTGCACTTTGCTTTCAGCTTTCCAGTTATTGTTAGGGTAATGGTAGGAGAATTACTCAATTATAAGAACGTCTATGAGACAGCAGCTAAGAGTTTAGGAGCAAAAGGCTTCACAGTTGCTCGCACAGTCACTTTACCAATTTTAAAACCTGGCTTAATCGCGGCTTTCCTCCTCGCTTTTGCTCGATCACTCTCTGAAACAGGTGCAACAATAATTGTTGCAGGAGCTTTCGAAAATGGCCCCGTTTTTATTAGAAATGCAAAAGACGCTGGATTAGAAGGACCCATGGTTTTAGTTAGCTTCATCTTAATCATCACATCAATAACAGTTTTTGGAATTCTGAGACTCTTAGAAAACAGGTTCAGGATTCCAATCGGTAAAGTTTACCCCCAATTGGAGAAGCTGCTTAGTCAAGAAAAAACAGTGAAAATTAGAGATGGGTTTACTATTGGATTATTTACATTGCTTGTTTTAATGCCATCGATATTCATTACTTTCCCAGTTTTTGGAGCGATATCTGATGGTACACTAGTAAAAGCATTGAGTGGCCATGGTATTTGGAGTAGTTTCTGGAATGCTATGATGTTATCATACATAATTGGAATTATCGCGACCATCATCAACATTTTTGCTGGCTTACCAATTGCCATATTAATAGCAAGAAAAAGGCTTGGCCATATTGGATCAATTTTACTAGAAGCTGCAGTTAATGTTCCTATAGTAGTACCAAGTGTTGCTCTTGGAGTGTCGTTAGGTTACTTTTGGCGATCATTCAATTTCATGCCAGAGTTCTGGATCCTCGTTTTTGCTCACACTACAATAACTTACACATATTTTGTTCAGGCAATGGCTGCTGCTATTGAAAGTGTCCCTGTGGAGATGGAAGAGACAGCTCGCACTCTTGGAAGTAAGCCTCTGTTTGTTTTTAGGAAAATTGTTGTTCCTCTAACAAAGTACTCAATTTTTTCTGGAGCCATTCTAATGTTCACTAGAAGTGTTGATGAGACGGGGGCAACGACTGCGGTCTCACAGAAATTATTAACAGCACCAGTGTTGTTAGTTAGTTGGATTAAGGGGACAGTCCCTGCAACTACTTCAGAGATTTCGCTGGGGATAAGTTTCTTAATACTGACTTCGTTCATTGCACTACTTCTTCTTAGACTCGTGGTATACAGGAGGAAATAATTTGCCAACGATTCAGCTACGTAACATATCAAAACGTTTTGGTAGCATACAAGCATTAGAGGATATCACTTTTGATGTTAAGAATGGAGAATACTTGTGTATTCTCGGATCAACTGGTAGTGGTAAGACCACTTTACTGAGAACGATCTCTGGAATTATAAAGCCAGATAATGGTGAAGTTATTAGTAATGAAAAAAACATGAGCGATGTCCCTGTTGAGGATAGGGATACAGTTTATGTACCACAGACCTATGCTCTTTTCCCTCACCTTACAGTAATTGATAACGTTTGTTTTGGTCCAATTTCAAAAGGCGAAGATAATGATCTGGCAAAGAAAAGGGCTATGGAGATCCTTAAACTTGTTAAACTCGATAAGCGTGCTGAATCTTATCCTAGTGAGTTAAGTGGGGGCATGCAACAAAGAGTCGCGTTGGCAAGGGGACTTGTTTCAGGGGCAAAGATGCTTCTTCTTGATGAACCTCTTGGTGCACTTGATGCAAGATTAAGGATAGAGCTAAGAACAGAATTGAGAAGAATAGCAAAGGAAAATGGACTCACTGTTATCCATGTTACACATGACCAAGACGAAGCCATGAGTATTGGGGATCGCATAATGATCCTGAGAAGAGGAAAGGTACAACAAATTGGTACACCTTTTCACGTATACATTCGCCCTCAAAACATCTTCGTAGCTAACTTTGTTGGGCATTCAAACTTTTTAGAGGGCACAGTAATGAAACGTAACTCAAAAGAAAGTATAATACGGCTTCGAGGTGGAAATCAGGTTAAAACCGATGATATTAGCCACGCTGTTGAAGAGCCAATCGTTATTGGAATCAGAGTAGAGAAGACAAGAATTTTTGATCATCCAGTTGATGCAGTTAATACACTTAGGGGAGAATTAATTAAAGCCAATTTTATTGGGACTTTTATTAGGTATGAGGTTAAGCTGGATAATGGAGACATTATGGCTGCTTTAGAACCATCTGATTCAGGTCCAGCTAAATTGCAACTTGGTGACAGAGTTATGCTGACATTTGAACCAGATCATTGCATTGTCTTCGATTATCCGACACTTGGACTGAACCGTGAGTTGGAGGTATTTTAAATGCCAAGTGTAAATATTGAAAAAATCTCAAAAAAGTATGGCAAAATTGAAGCTCTAAAAAAAGTAAGCCTTGAAATTGAGGAGAGAGAATACTTATCAATAATTGGGCCTTCAGGATGCGGAAAAACTTCCTTAATTAAATCAATAGGAGGGATTATTGAACCTTCTGAGGGTGAAATTTTTGTCGATGAACATAATATTACTAAAACTCTTCTTGAAGATAGGAATGCGGGATACGTCTTTCAAGAAATTGCGTTATTTCCCCATCTAAAAGTGAATGAAAACATTGGGTATGGTCCACTTGTAAAGGGTGAAAACCCCGTTGTTAAAAAGAGACAAGTTGGGGAAATGATTGACCTGTTAAATTTGGATGGACAAGAATCATTCTTCCCTTCAGAGTTGAGTGGGGGAGCAAAGCAGAAAACTGCTATCGGGCGAGCCTTAGCCTCAGGCTCTAAATTACTTCTCCTTGATGAACCTCTCGGGATGTTGGACCTTAAAATTAGAACACAGTTAAGATACGAGCTAAGGAAGCTGGTGAAGGATCTGGGATTAACAGCAATTCATGTAACCCATGATCAAGAAGAAGCAATGTCGATCTCTGATCGGATTGTTATCATGAAGGCAGGTGAAATTGTTGAAGTTGGCACTCCACGGAAATTATACACTCGGCCAAGCAAGATCTTCACTGCAAAGTTCTTGGGGGAAGCCAATTTTTTTGAAGGCAAAGTCACAGAGATCGAGGGTGAAAATTATAAGGTCGACATATCAGGCAACATGATTACTGTGCTTGGTGAAGATGCGGTTCTGAAAATAAACGACAAATGCATTATAGCCATTAGGCCTGAATATATTCGTTTGAATAAGGAGAAGAGTGAGGAAAATAATTCATGGAAATGTAGAGTTGTTGAAGAAAGTTTCAAAGGAAATGCTATTATTTTCATTTTAATAGCAGAAAACGGATCGCGGTTATCAGTAAAATATGTTCTCACCAAGGATGAACCTGAAATATCGGTTGGCGATGAATTGTATGCGACTTTACCAAGCAGTCACTTATTAATATATAATTATCCTATTGATGGATTAGATGCAGAGCTCGCGCTGGAGTAAAAAATATGGAGTCAATTGAAAGCTGGATGAGAAGCAGGAAGCAGGTTCGAGTAATCTCAATGATTAGGGAACACTCAAAAGGCACAGTAATGGCTATTGAGCAGCTTCAAAGATGCATTGATTATGCAAAAAAGGATAAAATCGATGAAATGAATCGAGCTTACAATGTCCTATCTCAGAAAGAGAAAGAAAACAATGAACTGAAGAGACAAATAATCACCGAACTCGCAAAAGGGGATCTACCATCAAAAGAGCGCGAAGATCTTATGAGACTAGCCAAAGAGAATGACCAAGTCATATCATGGATCAATGAAACTAGTCGAATACTAGTTGAATTCGAATACAAGAATACACCTGAAGGTCTTAAGAACATAATAGACGAAATGGTCGTTGTAATCCATGCCTGCGTAATAAAACTGGATGAGTGCATTACTAGGCTAATGGATAAAGAATTCCAAAACGCATTAAAAGCAGCCAACGAGGTTGAAAACCGCGAAGAGGAGATGGACACATTATATAAGAAAGCGAGAGCACTCATCTACTCTTTCGACAAAATTGAGATCGGCATTGGATCAGCTATTCTATTGACGCAATTTATTGAAGGACTAGAAAACATTACTGACAGATGTGAAGACACCGCTGATGAAGTACGAGTTATGGCAATTGTTTTCAGCTCATAAAAAAATTAATTAACCATTAAACTCCTTATTTGAACCACTTTTATATAAAATAAAACTCGAGCCCTTTAAAACGAACCTTGGAATATAGTCAAGATCCTTGGGAAATGGTTCTTAATATGACAATAAATAATGTTGTTGCAGAATCTTTTAAATATTTTTCAAATAGGATTTCTTCCATATTTATGAAATATTTCTTTGACTTGATCTAAGGGTAATGCAAGTCTCGTATGTCCTTTGTAGCCAGTAATTGTCTCTGCTTTGAATAGAGCATTAACAACTGCTTCCTCTGTCGCTTCTACTGTGGCTTGGTATAAGGGGCTGAGGAAACTTTCACCACGGGTTACTTGTCCAGTCAACTCTTCCAGGTTCTTTGCTCCCGTTGAAAATGCTATTGTGAAATCTCCACTCCCATTCCCACTATAGGAACCAGTCCTTGCGACTCCAAGCATTGCACGTTTAGAGATTTTCATAAGTTGCCTTGAGTCAAGTTTCAGATCAGTTGCTACAATAATCATAATGCTATTACCTGGGCTTCTTTCAGGAGGTTCCAGTTTCAATTCTTTCCCCACTGGAACTCCATCAATCATTAGATCCATCAAGCTTCCACAATTAAGTTGAACAAGTACTCCAACGGTTACTCCAGAGATAATACGACTTGCAGTACCAATCCCTCCTTTCAGACCATACCCTGTCATAGAAGTTCCACCACCAACACTGCCTTCATCAACAATTTTATTTTCAGTTTTACGAGCATCGTTGATGGCTTTGAAAATCTCGTCTTTACCAATTCTACGGTTAAAATTGTTTGTTAGGTATTCTCCATTAGTTTCACCAACTATTGGATTTACACTTCCAGGAGTTCTATTGTATCCTTTAGGGAAATAATCTAAAACAGCATCAGCTACACGCCATGTATTGAGGGTTTCAGTCAACATTATTGGGGTCTCAATCACTCCTTCATGCATGATCTGGGGAAGCCCGACGGTTTTTCCATAAGCATTGAAGATGTCAACTGCAGCTGTGACCTTATATTCGAATAAATCTGCTTTGTGTGGTACGATAGCTGTTACGCCTGTTCTGATATCATCTCCCTCAATTACTGTAACATGACCCACACCAACGCCATCCACGTCTGTGATCATGTTTAATCTGCCAGGAGCAACTCTTCCAAGTTCAATGCCAAATTCTCTGACTCTAGGTCTACTCATTACTGATAGAATCGGTGTGAGACTATTTTAATTGATTTAAGAAGGGTTGTCGAAGTTTTAAAAACTTGGTTATTAGTATAAGTAATTTTGTAGGAATTTTGTTAGTGGCTTATTAAGAGCTTCTTCAACTTGTGCATAGTTTTCAGCGTATCTATTACCGTCGCCGACTAGAATTTTCTCTTTTGGAACCTTTACAAGGTATATTTCATCATCAACTGATATGGATGCACTTGTTACTGGTTCACCAAACCTGTTGAAGGTGGTTAATAAATCAGGGAAAGTAGCTTCTCTTACACCATTTCTATCTAGTGTCATATATTCATTTACATAGCTAATCTCAAAATTTTGTGTATCAGAAGATATGTTTAAGGCACCAATATCAAAGCCTCCTTTGGCTTCATTTTTTTTCTTTTTGATTTTACCTTTGCAGATAATTTCACCACCAAGAAAATCAACAACGGAGGCAATAGCAGCATCGATTCCATTTTCTTTAGATTTGAGATATTTATGACCTAGATTGATTGCTTAGCTAATTGCTCCAGGTGCTCCGTGTAACTTTGTATAACTGACAGGAATTGGATCACGGATTAATGCAATGAGTGCCTTCATCATATTAGCTTGAGCTCTCACAAGGTTGCTGGTTGATTGTAAGCTACCCCAACAAATTAACTCACATCCTTCAGTGACACCTGCTTTAACACTTTTATAATCGCCTCTATGAAGTCCCATGCTGCCCATCATGGCTGTTGGGTGAGCCCTGCCATCTGCAGGTGCGTCAATGACGGGTAAACCTAAAGAAGCTGCAACAATCCAGCCACCAAAACTATTCTGGCCACCATTCTCTGCAGCAATTACTCCATCGAAGTTTACTCCAGATTCACGGAGCAGCTGAGCTGCTCTTATGTAATGCATCGGTTTCGTGTTTCCAGGTTCAGTTGGTGCCCCTAGAGCTGCGACTGTAACTACTTTCCAGTTTGGATCAGCTTCCTCTGCACTCCATAACTCTATTTTCCCCATTTTTAATGCAAGATGCCCCTCATTTCTACCAATCTCGGGCCATCCACCCCCGCCACCACCTAAAATAGTTCCTCCAATAGCTAGAGCTTCAACATCTTCGGGAGTGATTATTTTGGGCATATTAAATAATAAGGTGGTTTAAAGATTTATTTTTTGAGGGAACAATATTTTCACTTTGTTTCAGGAGTTTCCTAAAATAGTTTGGAGTCAATTTTATACTGTCTAGGTGAAGATTAGTGAATATACCAAATAAGCGTCTGCTCAGTTTAGGATTAATTTTAATTATAATGATTTCAATATCAGTAGTTCAAGGACTAACTTTCACATATAATGAACAAGAATTAAAAAATAAAGCAGAAACACTTCTAACATCTGTTAAAAAAATTAATGGTACAACAAGTCTTTCTCTAACAAATATTGCGGAATTAAATTATAGGGAAAAAGAAATTATTGAAAATAAATATAGAATAGCTAACACTATTCTAATTGAAGCCATTAACCTAGCAAAGACAGGAAGTTACAATGCGTCTATAACTAAATCTCTTGAAGCAATGAGTATTTATAAAAACATCTTACAAATATCAGTTGAAATAAATGAAGTTGACATTAATTCAATACGAAGAGCAGAAGAAATACAATCTCTAAAACTCGCTTTCAATCGCTCAAGCATATTTCTACAAAGTATTGAGATCTTGACCTTAAAAGCGAAGACAGAGGGATACAATGTTACATCAATAAATAAAATCGTTAATGAAGCGAAATTCTATTTGCTAAGCTCGGAAATAAAGCTTCAAGAAGGAAAAATTGTTGACGCTATTCAACTCATGAATAAAGTAAAAGAACTTGTTGAGAAGATTACCACCCTTCAGAATATTCTAGCTAAAGAGATTGAGAAGGTAAGGGTTACTAAATATGTTTTACAAGCCAACATCAGAGTAACTACTTTAAGACAAAATATTACTTCTTTATCATCAAAGGTACCAATTACAGTGGTATCCACTTCACTGAATACATTAAATCAGGCTCAGAAGAGTCTCACAGCTGCTGAAACCTAT